>CAZOIX010000145.1:0-1382 GCA_964579685.1 uncultured Mycobacterium sp. | reverse complement strand
CCGCCCGATCGCCCGAAACACCCGCAGTGCCAGCGCAGGTGAGCTGCCCGACATGGCGAGCCACTTGCCGTCCGCTGTCCGGTACGTGTTGCGCGGAGCCGAGATGTCCCAACGATTTCCGGACCGTTCGGGCACCAGGCCGAGTTGGTCATAGCCGAGCAGCGTCTGCTCCAACAGCCGTGCCAGCGGATCGATGAGGTTGATGTCGATCAGCTGCCCGCCTCCGCCGTGCACGTCGCGGTGATACAGCGCCAGCATCACCGCGTACGCCGCGTTCAGCGATGCGACCCCGTCGGCCAGCATGAACGGGGGCAAGGTCGGTGGCCCCCCGGCCGCTCCGGTGATGTGGGCGAACCCGCTCATCGCCTCTCCGAGCGTGCCGAAGCCCGGCCGTTCGCTCTTCGGCCCCGTCAACCCGTAGCCCGTGATGTGCAGCATCACGATCCGGTCGTTGACGGCGCGCAACGCGTCGTAGTCCAGTCCCCACTTCTTCAAGGTGTGCGGGCGGGTGTTCACGATCACGACATCGGCATGCTCGACGAGCCTGCGCGCCAGCGTTTGGCCCTCCGGGATTCGCAGGTTGAGGGTCACCGAGCGTTTGTTGCGGGAGATCGACTTCCACATCAGGCCGACGCCGTTGCGCTGGTTACCCCAGGTGCGGATCGGGTCGCCGCTGCCCGGCTGCTCGACCTTGATCACATCGGCGCCGAACTCGCCGAGATAGGTCGCCGCGAGGGGCGCGGCGGCAAGCGTCGCTAGGTCCAGCACCCGCACGCCGTCGAGCATGGCTTGCATTCCTGAGATTCTGCACCACGACCGGCCGGATCAGCGCTAGGAGACCTCGACGCCGGCGGCGCGCATGCCCTCGACAGCCTTGGCCGTCGACTCCGGTGCGACACCGGCCGTCAGACCCAGCAGCACCCGCGTCGCGAAACCCTCCTTCACGGCGTCCGCGGCCGTCGCCTGCACGCAGTAGTCCGTTGCGATGCCGACGACGTCGACCTCGTCGACACCGTGCGCTCGCAGCCAGTCGGCCAGCAGCGTGCCGCCTTCGTCGACGCCCTCGAAACCGCTGTACGCGGCCGCGTACTGGCCCTTGTGGAAGACGGCCTCGACGGCGTCGGTCGCCAGGTGCGGATGGAAGTCGGCACCCGACGTGCCCACCACGCAGTGCCGCGGCCATGACACCGCGAAGTCCGGATGGTCGGAGAAATGCCCACCGGGATCGATGTGGAAATCCTTGGACGCCACCACGTGCGCATACCCGTGGTCACCGGCGAGCAACTCGCTGATGGCGCCGGCGACCGCGGCGCCGCGACTCACCTCCAGCGAGCCGCCTTCGCAGAAGTCGTTCTGAACGTCGACGATGATGAGCGCCCGCA
>CAZOIX010000144.1:0-7937 GCA_964579685.1 uncultured Mycobacterium sp. | reverse complement strand
TCGCATTGACCGCAGAGTTGAGGCCACCGGCACGCCCACTGCAGGCCGGCGAGGTACCTTGCCACAGTGGAAGAGGGAATGTTCGCCCCGACGCTGGACTGGAGCCATGAGCTCCTGACATCGCTGAAGTGGATCGGCCAGGCCTGGTTGATCGCCGCGGTCGCGACCCTGCTGATCTGTGTCCTGATCGCCAAATACACGCTGTGGGGTCGGCAGTTCTGGCGGATCTCCGGCGACTATTTCAAGGGTCCGGAGAGCGTCAAGGTGTGGCTGTGGCTGGCGGTGATCCTGCTGTCGGTGGTCTTCGGCGTCCGGCTGTCGGTGCTCTTCACCTTCCAGGGCAACGACATGATGACCAGTTTTCAGGTGGTGGCGTCGGGCCTTGCCTCGGGTGACGAGGCGGTACGAACCTCCGGACGCGACGGCTTCTATTTGTCGATGGTCGTGTTCTCGGGGCTGGCGGTTCTGCACGTCGCGCGGATCATGCTCGATCTCTTCATGACCCAGCGGTTCATGCTGGCCTGGCGCGCGTGGCTCACCGATCGGCTCACGGGTGACTGGCTCGACGGGAAGGCCTACTACCGCGGCCGCTTCATCGACGACACGATCGACAATCCCGATCAGCGCATCCAGTACGACATCGACATCTTCACCGCAGGCGTCGGTGGACTTCCGAACACGCCGGCCAATACCTCGACGTCGACGCTGTTGTTCGGCTCGGTCAACGCGATCGCCTCGATGATTTCGTTCACCGCGATCCTGTGGAACCTGTCGGGCACCCTCACACTTCCCCTCCTGGACGTCGCGCTGCCCAAGGCCATGTTCTGGATTCTGCTGGGCTACGTCCTGTTCGCCTCGGTCATCGCGTTCTGGGTGGGCCGGCCGATCATCTGGCTGTCGTTCCGTAACGAGAAGTTCAACGCGGCCTTCCGCTATGCCCTGGTGCGGCTGCGCGACGCGTCGGAGGCCGTCGCGTTCTACCGCGGTGAAGTCGCCGAGCGCACAGGGTTGCGCAAGCTGTTTGCGCCCGTCGTCGCCAACTACAAGCGGTGGATCAACAGGATGATGGGCTTCTACGGCTGGAACCTGTCGATGAGCCAGATCATCGTCGTCCCGCCCTACTTGTTCCAATTCCCGCGGTTCTTCGCCGGCGAGATCACCCTCGGCGCCATGAGTCAGTCGGCGTCGGCGTTCGGCAATATCGAATCGGGGCTGTCCTTCTTCCGGAACGCCTACGACGCGTTCGCCGGATACCGCGCGTCGATCATCCGCCTCGACGGGCTGCTGACCGCGAACGAAGAGGGACGCGCGCTGCCGGAGATCACGACCACGCCCTGCAAGGACGGAACCGTCCAACTCGACGGCATCGAGGTCCGAACACCGGACGGCAAGCAACTGGTCAACCCGCTCGACCTGCGTCTCGAGGTCGGCGACACGTTGGTGGTGACGGGAGAATCGGGTGCAGGCAAGACCACACTGTTGCGCAGCCTCGCCGAGTTGTGGCCGTTCACCACAGGAACGCTGACCCGGCCGTGCGGGCCGAACGAGACGATGTTCCTGTCCCAGATGCCCTACGTGCCGCTCGGCAGTCTGCGCGCCGTCGTCAGCTACCCCCTCGGGGACGGCGAGATCGAGGACGCGACGCTGAAGCGGACGCTGGAGAAAGTCGCGCTCCCGCACTTGGTCGAACGACTCGACGAAGTCGAGGACTGGGCGAAGATCCTGTCCCCCGGCGAGCAGCAGCGAATCGCGTTCGCCCGGCTCCTGCTGACCCGGCCCAAGGCGGTGTTCCTCGACGAGTCGACCTCGGCACTGGACGAAGGCCTGGAATTCTTGGTCTACAACCTCATTCGGACCGAACTTCCCGACACCATCCTGGTCAGCGTCAGCCACCGGAAGGCCGTCGAACAGCACCACACCCACGAACTCGAACTTCTCGGCGGCGGCGAATGGCGGTTCGGTCGGGTGGGAGGCGACGAACCCGCGCGGGTCTAGGCCCGCGCGGCGTGCGCACCCGCGCGTCTGCCGAAAAACGATCCCTCACCCAGCTGCGTGCCGCTGGCGTAACCCTTGCCGTCCTGAGCGATGTTCGATGCGCACGCGCCTGCGGCGTAGAGGCCAGGGATCGCTTCGCCGTCCTCGCGTAGCACCTGCCCGTCGACGGATACGTCGAGGCCGCCCATGGTGAAGCCCGAGTACATCGCGACGCCCAGGGATAGATCGAATGCCGCCCAGGGTCCGTTGTCCTGTGCGGCAAGGTATTCCGGTTGCTTGTGGAAGTCGGGATCCTCGCCTCTGGCGGCGTTCTTGTTGTACCTGTCGAGGGTGGCCGCGAGCTTACCCGTCGGAATGCCCAGGGCCGCTTCCATTTCCGCCACCGTTTCCCAGCCGTCGATGAACTTGATCAGCGGCATCTCGGGCATCTGCATGTGCGCTTCGTCGACGATCAGATATGCCTGCTGGTCTGGCTGCTCCAGCACGTACGCCGAGGTGCGCGAGTGGTAGGAATCCTCGGCGACGAACCGCTGTCCCTGATTGTTGACCACGACGCCTGTCAACAGAATCTCCGGTGGGTAGGCGGCAGCGGTGATGAAGAGTCCGTCCAGATTCCGCGCCACTCCGCCTGCCGAGACGCCCAGTGCAATCCCCAATCCGTCGTCGTGGGGGTTGCCCAGGATGTACGGCTCGACCTCGCCGTGGTGTTTGGTCTTGCGCTTGTGCCCCAGCGCCGGAGTGTGCTGGGCCACCATTTCGGCGTTCATCGCAAATCCCCCCGCGGCGATGACGACCGCCTTGGCCTTGATCGCACCGGTCTCGGTGAAATGCTTCCAGCGCACGCCGACCACTTTCCCGTCCTGACCGCCGTCGTCGACCACCAAATTGGTCACCCCGGTCTCGTACCGGATCTCGACGCCCTGATCGACGGCCCGCTTGACCAGCAGATCGATGACCATGGCGGCACCGCCCAGTTCCCCGGGCACCGGCACCGAATGACCGCGCGGCGCCGGTTTGGCCTGTTCGCAGAACGGCCACACCTTTTCGTTGCCGGTATAGGACAGCCCCTCGGTCCCCGGGGGCACCACCACCTTGCCCTTCCAGTAGCTACGTTCGAACTGAAAGCCAAGCGCTTCAAGCCAATTGAAATGCTCGACACTTTCGTCGCAGTAGAGACGAATCTTGTCGAGGTCGGGGTCCGCGGAGGCCGCGACGAGGTACTTGTACATCTCCTCGGCGCTGTCGTCATGACCGGTGGCCAGCTGTACCGCCGTGCCCCCGCCGAGATAGAAATGGCCGCCCGCCATCGAGCTGGTACCGCCCGCCGCGGCCGCCTTCTCCAACACCAGGACGTTCGCCCCCGCCGCCGCGGCGGTGACCGCTGCACAGCCGCCGGCCATCCCGAAGCCGATGACCAGCACGTCGACCTCGTCGCTGTATGACGTCACATCGGCCGCGTTGACGGTGTCCGGAATGTCGAGACCGCTCACTGTTGCTCCTGTTTCACGTAGTCGAAGAAGGTCTTGATGTCGTCGGAGATATGCGCGACTTCGATGTACGGCACACCCGCGTCACCGGCCGACAGATAGGCGAACCGCATACCGCCGGGCATCACCCCCTGCTGGACGACGGGTATGCCGTCGCGTTGGGCATCGCGCAGCGCCGTGTCGAAGGCCGACGAGTCGAGCGCCTCCATGCAGATGTGGTGCAGTCCGGGACCTGAGGCGTCGAGGAACTCCGTGTACACGCTCTCGCCGCTGCCCGGTGCGATCACCTCGAGCTGCGTGTCGCCCGCATAGCTGAAGGAGATGTCCGCGGTGAAATCGGCGGGCCGGCCGCGATACGTACACGTGTCGGGCGCAAAGTGGACGTCGGGTATCCGCACCCACTTCTGCGCACCCAACAGCGTGGTCAGCACGCGCTCCGTGGCGTCGAGGTCCCGCGTCACCCACGCAATCTGGACAGGTGTCTGGGCATGCATCGGGTCGAGGATATCCCCGGCGACCCCGGATGGCTAGAACGTGTTCTAGTTTTGTTCCTCGCCGAGGGAGGTCGCTACGGCGTCGAGACCGCGCTCATCGCCGAGATGACGTCCTGCTGCGCCTCTTGGCTGATGTTCTGCCAGGACACGGCGGCGGGGAACTGCCCCCAGGTGCTGTTGAACATTCCGACGATCGCGGCCCTGCCGTCCGGGGTGACGGAGTACACCGGTCCGCCGGAGTCGCCCTTCTGGCTCACCACACCGTTGGCCATCGTGAACCAGCCGTTGTACACGGCCTGGATGTTGCCGCAACTCTCCCCGGTGACCACCCCGAAATGACATACGGGCAGACCGGCTGCGGGCACGACGGCGGGATCCGACACCAGGGCCAGGCCCCGGGGCAGCACGTTGTTGATCGCGACGCCGGGAGCCAGGGCGATCACCTCCCAGTCAGTGATCTGATGGTTGGTGTCGATGGTCGCCCCGTTGGGGGTGTTGTCGCGGAACGACGCTTGGTGCCCCACGTATCTGCGGCTCTGGTCGAGCACCGCACCGTCGCCGCGGCAATGGCCCGCGGTGAAGGCGACCCGTGCCTGCGGGTCGACGAATCCCACGGTGCACGCGTTCGTTCCCTGGATGATTTGCATCCCGGGGAACACCACGACGCCAGGATCGGCATGCACGGGTATTCCCGGGAGAACGAGTGCGACGAGCGCGGCCGGCGCCGTCGCCAATAGACGTAACAACCGTCGGCGCACTGTCGCCCCCTTGGGTCTCAAGTGTGTAAAGGGTACCGACGCGTAGCGACGCCCACAGGCCGAGTGTGCGAACTGATTACCACGTCCGACCAGGAGCAACTACGCGACAGGCGTACCTATTCATGCCCATCGGTCAGGATCACGGAGACGTTACAGAGTGGCAACGGACGGCGTGTCGGCTTGTCAGGAGTCGAAGCCGAGCCCCAGGGCATCCAGGGTTCGCAAAAAGATGTTGCGGCGTCCCGCGGAGTGGTCGGCGCGATCGAGCGACCACCGCGTCGCCTGGATGCCGATACTGGCGAATGGCTCGGGGGGAAACGGCAGCGGGCGCTTCCGCACCATCTGCAACCGGGTGCGTGGCGTGGGTGCACCCTCGAGAAGATCCAGGCAGACATCGGCGGCGAACCTCGCCGCACCGACCCCCAGCCCCGTGAAGCCGTTCACATAGGCCACCCGGTCGTCATGCGCCAGGCCCCAGTGCGCACAGAATCGCGTGTTCGTGTCGATGGCACCCGCCCAGCGGTGCGAGAACCGGACATCGTCGAGCTGGGGGAAGGTGATGAAGAAGTGCGCGGCCAGCCGGCGATATGTGGCGGCCCGGTCCTCGTAGGCGGGGTCGACCCTGCGCCCGAAGTAGTACAGGGCGTCATAACCACCCCACACGATGCGGTTGTCGACGGTCAGCCGGTAGTAGTGAAACTGGTTGGCGGAGTCTCCGATCCCCTGCCTGCCCTGCCACCCGATGCGGCCAAGCTGCACGTCGGAGAGCGGCTCGGTGGCCAGTACGTAGTCGTAGACCGGCACGATGCGCAGCCGGTTTCGTCGCAGCAGGCTCGGATAGACGTTCGTCGCCAGCACCACCTGGCGGGCGGTGATGGTTCCCGTCGCGCTGTCGACGCGAAGCGCGTCGCCGTCGGCGCCCAGCCGGGTGGCGTTGGTGTTTTCGTAGATGTGCACGCCCGCCTCGGCGCACGCACGCGCGAGTTCCAGGGCCAGCTTGGCCGGATGCACGATGGCGCAACTGTCCGGGCTGAAGAGGCCCGCGAGGTAGGTCGGCGAGTTGGCCTCCGCACGTACCTGTTCCGCGTCGAGGAAGCGGCCCTCTCCTGCATCGGCGGCATCGCGCAGCCAGTCGACCTGGTGCGGTTCGGTGGCGACCGCGAGCATCCCGGTGCGCTGCCATTCCGCGTTGAGCCCGAGGCGCTCGATGTCGGACTGCATGCCGTCGAGATTCTGCATGCCCATCTCTTCGAGCGTGTCGAATTCGCCTGCCCAGCGCGATTTTCCGTTCTCGGTGCCGTGGGTCAGGCTCGCGTCGACGAAGCCGCCGTTGCGTCCCGACGCCGCCCACCCGATTCGGTTCGCCTCGATCAGGACGATCCGCCGGCCGGGGTCGCGCTCGGCGGCGTGCAGAGCGGTCCACAGCCCGGTGTATCCCCCACCGACGATCAGGAGATCGCAGTTCAGCGATGCGAGCAGCGCAGGATAATCGGGTCTGGGGATGTCCAGCCACATCGAGCCGAAGGTGCTTGCCGCAAGTGAGCGTTCGACCAAGGCGGGGTCAACCGGGGTGTCGAACACCGTCTGCACATCGCGGACACTACGGGGCCGATGGCGGCGGCGTCGAAGAATTCAGACGCGAACCTTGGCGGGCTCGCCGTCGACGCGACGCGCGGCGGGCTCCCAGCCCGGTGGACCGAACGCGTAGCCCAGCTTGTCGCGCCACCGCGGTGCCCGCCGGACGTCGCGGAAGATCGCCACGTATTCGTGGGTCTGCAGCGTCCAGATGTTGTAGGTGTCGACCTGTTTGGTCAGGCCGTAGTTGGGCCTGGCGGTCTCGGCCTTGAAACTGCCGAACAGCCGATCCCACAGGATGAAGATGCCGCCGTAGTTCTTGTCGAGATACTGTTGGTCCATGCCGTGGTGGACACGGTGATGCGACGGCGTGTTGAAGATGAACTCGATTGGCCGCCAGAGCTTTCCGATGCGCTCGGTGTGAATCCAGAACTGGTAGATGAGGTTGATCGAGAAGCTCGCGAACACCATCCACGGCGGCACTCCGAACAGCGGAAGCAGTGCGCGAAGGAATACGTCGCCGCTGATGTTCCACTTCTGGCGAAGTGCTGTCGCGAAGTTGAAGTACTGACTCGAGTGATGCGCCTGATGCGTCGCCCAGATCAGGCGCACCCGATGGGCGATCCGGTGATAGGCGTAGTACAGGACGTCGACGCCCACGATCGCGATCACCCACGTGTACCACGCGGTCGCAGGCAGGTGCCACGGCGCTACGTAGACGTAGAGCGCGGCGTAGCCGACGAGGGCCACGGCGTTGAGCACGCCGCTGGTGACGATCGACACCAGGCCCATGGTGATGCTCGCCCACGCATCCGGTTTGAGGTAGGACCCCGCGGGTGCGCGGTCCGCCTCGTCGTGCACGAGCTTGCCCGCAGCCACCCACTCGATGATCAACATGATCAGGAAGAACGGAATCGCGAAGGTCACCGGATCGTGCATCAGCGGCGGCAGCACGTCCGTAAGAACGCCAGACCAGTCCACTCCGACACCTCCACGGCAAAGCTTACGACCTAGCGGAAGCTCAGCACCTCATCGCCCCAGGCCAGCCGCAGATCGCGGTCCAGATCATCGACCACCCGGTCGGTGGCGTCGATCACCATCGTCGCGCGATTCTGTGTGCAGTACGACCGCCACTGGAGGTCACCGGCCGAAGTCGATGGTGTGCCGTCCACCGCGAACGACAGCCAGCGCCTGCGCAGTCGCTCCGAGACGGCTTCACCCGCCTTGAGCCCACCCAGTTTGAAGGTCGGATCCTTGGGCCCGGCAACGAGATTGCCCCAGACATAGGGCAACTCGGTGGCGTGGGCCGCGCCCAGACGAAGCAGGCGCAACATCGGGGTTGCGAAATCGAAGCGGTAGACGTACACCGGCGCAACCTCGCGATGGCCCTCGGCAAACCAGATCGAGGGCATCCGGAACCCGATGTCGCGGGCCACGCCCATGCCGATCTTTTTCGGCCTGCCCCGATAGGCCGCGCGGATCTGCGCCTCGCTGGGAAGCTGCAGAGCGGGCTGTTCGGCGGCGATTTCGGCGAACATCGCCCGCAGCGCCTTGGGCGTGATGGGCATCAACGGCGACTTCATCCAGCGGAACAGCGCGGCCTCGTGCTTGTTGGTGCCGATGATCAG
>CAZOIX010000143.1:0-7938 GCA_964579685.1 uncultured Mycobacterium sp. | reverse complement strand
GTGACGTTCACGATGGACTCCAACACCGAGGTGTCGATCGCCCGCGCGACCGGTATCGGCGAGCTGAAGTTCTTCTCCAAGATCCATCACGGCGGCGGTGCGGCCTGCGCCACGGTTCAGCAGGCGGCGATCGCGGTGGCCACCGGTGTCGCGGATTGCGTTGTGGCATACCGGGCGTTCAACGAGCGGTCGGGCATGCGGTTCGGCCAGGTGCAGATGCGCTTGGTGGAGAATGCGGACAGCACGGGTGTTGACAACTCGTTCTCGTACCCGCACGGACTGTCGACCCCGGCCGCGCAGGTGGCGATGATCGCGCAGCGGTACATGCACTACTCCGGTGCGACGAGCAAGGACTTCGGCGCGGTGTCGGTGGCAGACCGTAAGCACGCCGCCAAGAATCCAAAGGCGTACTTCTACGAGAAGCCGATCACCATCGAGGATCATCAGAACTCGCGGTGGATCGCGGAGCCGCTGCGGTTGCTGGACTGCTGTCAGGAGACCGATGGCGGTGTGGCACTGGTGATCACGTCCGCCGAGCGGGCCAAGGACCTCAAGCACCGGCCTGCCGTCATCGAGGCGGCGTCTCAGGGCTCCAGTCCCGACCAGTACTCGATGACAAGCTACTACCGGTCAGAGCTGGGCCTGCCCGAGATGGGTCTGGTGGGTAGACAGCTCTGGGAGCAGTCCGGTCTGACCCCTGCCGATATCCAGACCGCGATCCTCTATGACCACTTCACGCCGTTCACCCTGATCCAGTTGGAGGAGTTGGGTTTCTGCGGTCCGGGTGAGGCCAAGGAGTACATCGCCGACGGCGCCATCGAGATCGGTGGCAGACTGCCCATCAATACCCACGGCGGTCAGCTGGGTGAGGCGTACATCCACGGCATGAACGGCATCGCAGAGGGTGTCCGGCAGCTGCGCGGAACGTCGGTGAATCCGGTGCCCGACGTGGAGCATGTACTCGTCACCGCAGGCACCGGGGTGCCGACCTCGGGTCTCATCCTCGGCTGACTCAGAGCGCGAACGCGGAGTCGTAGACCCCGAATACCGACTGGCGCGAGTACGTCGATACGAAATGCGCCCGCGCCTCGTCGGACAGCACAATGTTGCGCTCGACGGCCGTCAGGGAACAGAGCAGGTCCGCCGTCTCGGCGGGATCGGTGGCGACCAGAATGCCGGTGCCGGGCCCGCTGTCGATCCCTTCCGCGCCGACCGGAGTAGAAACCACAGGAAGTGCGCGGCCCAACGCTTCGAACACCTTGAGCTTGATGCCGGAACCGAATCGCAGTGGATTGACAAGCGCCGCAGCGCGATCGAGTGCCTCGCCAAGATCGGGGATGAACCCCTCGACGGTCACGCTGTTCCCGAATCGGGCGGTGAGCGCCAACAGATCGGACGAGGCGTGGCGGCCGATGACGCTCAGGTGAGCATCGGGCTTTTGGGCGAGCACCAGCGGCCACACCGCCCGCAGGAAGGACTGCAGCCCGTCGTCGTTGTGCGGCAATGACAACAGGCCCAAGAAGACGAATTCCGGTGCGCCCGTGTACCGCCTGTTGGCAGAGTCGACGATGTTGACGAGTGGTGGTATGGCCTGGATTCGGCCAGGTGCCACTCCCGCACGTCGCTCCAATTGCGCCGCCTCGCAGGCGTTCACGAGTAGGCAACGGCCGAATCTGCGCGCCGTACGATCCTCGCTGCGTGCGACGAGCCTGCGTTCGAGCCGAAGCAGCGCCAACTGGCTGCCGCGATGGTCACCAAGCGCGCGCAAAGGCCGTGGAACGTGTTCGGCAAAGTTGCCAAGCGGACTGATGTGCGCGTCGGGGAAGCGCGCCGCAGCAGTCAGCATCCGCTCATACCGCTCCGAGAAGAGGTCGTCGAGATAGCAGACCTGGTGGGAAGCGACGTCATCGGATGCGTACTGCGCCATGCGTACGGTGTCGTACACCTGCAGTCGAGGCGCGACCTCACCGAGTATCCGGTTGATGGCGAGCATGGTCCGTCGCGAGCGGAGAAACGCCTCCTGAAGACTGCCCCGACCGGTCGGCACTGTGGTCACTGCATTGCGAAGGAGGTCCGTGCGGCTGGGGCCCGGTGCCACGTGAACCGGTACCGGAAAATCTTTACCCGGAGGCTTTCCCACCTTGATGTAGTGAACGTTGTCGGCGCCGTATCGGTCGGCGAAATAGTCGACGAAACCCGCCAGGACCACCTTTTTGCCCGCGTCGGTCGGATATGGATCCACGGCACTGATCAGCGCGACCGCCACGACGTCATCTTGGCATGCGACTTATTGGCCGGAGTGCGTTTTGCCGGGCGATCAGCCCGGTAACGTCAGGTCACTGACAGATCGGCGGGGGAGAGTGCGGTGACAGGTTCGGAGCCAACCCCGTCGATGCCGTCGACCGGGCGGCAGACGGTATGGAACTACCTGATCTTCGCGCTCAGCAAGAGCTCGACACTGCTGATGACCATCGTCGTGGCCCGGATGCTCAGCCCGACGGAGTTCGGCGTCTTCGCCCTGGCCGTCCTGGTCGTCAACCTCTTCGACTACGTGAAAGACCTCGGCGTCGCGGCCGCGCTCGTGCAGAACAGGCGGAATTGGGATGCGCTCGCGCCGACGGGCCTGACTCTGTCGATAGCGTTCGGGGTCGTCGCCAGCGGTCTGCTGGCCGCCACCGCCGACCTTGCCGCACGCGCCCTGGGCCAGCCGGAACTCGTCGGGCTGATCAGGGTCCTGGCGATCGGACTGGCGGTCTCGGCGCTGTCCACCATTCCCCTGGCGTGGCTGCGCAGGTCGATGAACTTCTCGGCCCGACTGATACCGGAGTTCGCGGGGGCGGTGGCCAAGACGGGGCTGACCATCGGACTGGCCGCGGCCGGGTTGGGCGTCTGGAGCCTGGCGTACGGTCAGCTGGCCGCCGCGGTGGTCATGACCGCCCTGTACTGGCGGGCCGCGCGCGTGCGACCGAGGCTTGGCTTCGCCGGCCCGGTGAGCAGGGAACTCATCCGGTTCGGTCTGCCCGTGACAGCGGTGACCCTGCTCGCCTACGCCATCTACAACGTCGACTACCTGGCGATCGGGGAGCGGCTGGGTGCGACGGATCTCGGTCTGTACACGCTGGCATATCGCGTCCCTGAGCTACTGGTCCTGAGCCTGTGCGTGGTGGTCAGCGAGGTGCTGTTCAGCGCGCTGTCGATGCGGCAGGACGACCGCGACGCGTTGATCGGCCATTACATTCAGGCGCTGACCGTGGTCGCCGCGCTCACCGTCCCCATCGGGGTCGGGCTTGCCCTGGTGGCGCGGCCGCTGGTGGGCACCCTGTACGGGGCACCCTATGCGGCTTCTGCCCCGATACTGTCGGTGCTGGCCATCTACACCGCCTTGTATTCGGCGTCCTTCCACGCCGGCGATGTCTTCAAGGCGATCGGCAGGCCCGGAATTCTCACCGCGATCAATGCCGGCAAGCTGGCGGTTCTCGTCGGACCGATCTGGTGGGCGGCAGGCCACAGCGCCCTGATGGTCGCCTGGGCTCTGTTGGGCGTCGAGGCGGTCCACTTCGTGGTCCGGATGACGGTGCTGCACCGGCTCACGGGCACCAGCTGGGGTGCGATCGTCGGGGCGCTGTGGCGCCCGGTCGCCGCGGCGGTGCCCATGGGCCTGGTGCTCTACGGCCTCGGACATGTCACGGACCGGCTCGCTGCCCCACTGGAACTTGCGGTGTTGATCCTTATCGGCATGTGCGTCTACGCCCTGCTATTACGATTCACCGCACCACAGCTTTTCCAGACCGGTTACGCGATGGTGCGGCAACGGCTTTCTGGCCGGCTGTCCCGCTCCGCGACGACGTCACCGGCGACGACGAAAGAAGGGCAATGACCAAGAGCCGAATCTTGATCGCCGTCCTCGCGTTGATCGGCGCGGTTCTCGGGGCGGGGATCGGAGCGGTCGCCGCGCCCGGTGCCAGTCGGTACATCGCCTCGGCCAATGTGGCGCTTCTGCCTGCACCCGAACTGACCATGGTCGAAGCCTCGGATTTCTGGGAGGTGCTGACCCGAGGACAGGTCACCCGTACGGCAGCCATCGTCTATGGCGACCAGCGATGGCTGTCCCCCGCGGCCGATGCCGCGAAGGTTCCGCGCGACGATCTGACGTTGTCCGCGGCGGCGCTACCGGAGACCACGATCTTGACGGTCACCGTCACGGCTGGCTCCGCCGCGGCTGCCGAAGCGGCATTGAACAAGGTGCTGGAAACCGCCACCCCAGAGGTGAGTTCGCTTGCCGCACCGTATTTCGTGAAGGTGCTCTGGCCGCCCGAGGGCAGCGCACGCCCGGAACCGTCGCCGGGCCGAATGCAGGTCGCGGCGGCCGGAGGATTGGCGGGGCTTCTCGCCGGCGCCGGCTTGGGGTGGTTCGTGTCCCGCAGACGCCGTGCCGATGAGACGCCGGGCAGGCACGGCCATCGGCCCTTGGCCGACGCCGAGGCTGACGCCACCCCACTTGGCTCATGAGCATTTCAGTCCGCGCCGAAAAGGGGGAGTTGGCCGGACTGGCGCTGGCGGCGGGAGCCGCCATCTTTTCAGCGGTGTTCATGCTGGGGTCTCGCAGCGCGCTACTTCTGGTCGCCGCCCCGATCGGAGCGATCGGCTTGGTCATCGCAGCGCGCCGGCCACTATTCGCGCTGAGCATCATGGTGGTGATCGAATTCGCCAATCTCTCAGGGCTCTTCGCGACGAAGACCGGAATTCCGATCTTCGCTCCGTCATTGTTGATGGGCCTCGTCGCCATCGGATTTGCGCTGCGCGATCCGGAGTGCAGGAGTCGGATCAACGGGTGGACCGTCTTGTGTGCGGGACTCCTCGGCGTCTACTTGGCCACGGGGGCGATTGCGACGATCGGAAGCGTCGATATCGCGGCATCGATGGCGGCCATGCAGCGAAATGCCGTCGACTGCGTTTTCGTCATGGTGGTGCTGGTATTGGTACAGATGACGGCGCGACCATGGATGGTCGCCGCCGTCATCGTGCTCACGTTGGCGTCGTTGTGCACGCTCACCATCATCAGTTGGGTCGGTTACGGGGGCAACGAAACCTTCGGCGGATTGTCCACGGTCACGACGGCGTCGGGGGAGATGATCACGACGTTGCGCTACGGTGGCCCGCTGCCGGACTCGAACTTCTGGGGCAGGCACCTGGCACTGGGGTTGCCGATGGCTGCGGCGCTCATGACGCGCGCGCTGCGGGGCGACCGGCGAGCGACGGCCGCGGCGTGGGGAATTGCGCTGATGCTCTTACTCGGCGGCGTCTACCTGACGCAGTCGCGCGGGTCGTTCCTGGCTGCGGGTGTCGCGATCGCGGTGTGGTTTCTGGCCGTCGAACGTTCGGTCCGGCGGTGGGCGCTGATCTTGGTGCCCTCGGGGGCGGCGCTGTTCGCCGTGCCGGGCGTCGGCAACAGAATCGTGGCCGCATTCGAGGACTTCACCCAGGCGGATGTGGCGAACAACATCGATCCCTCGGTCGTGGGACGGCTCGCCGCCCAGGAGGAGGCGTGGATGATGTTCGACCAGCGCCCGTACTTCGGGTTCGGTCCTGGGACGTTTCCCGGTCAGGTGATCAACTTCGCTGGCCGCGTGATGACCGCGGCACGTGAGCCGACCGACGCGCCCCACAATCTCTACGCCGAACTCGCCGCGGAGACGGGCGTGCTCGGCGTGCTCGGCTGGGCGGTGGTCATTCTCGGATTTCTGTCGGTCGTGTTGTTGGGGATCATCGCGAATCCCCTTTCACGGGACCGGATCTTGGCCGCAGCGGTGTGCGCGGCGATCGTCGCGTGGTCGGCGGCCAGTATTGCGCTGCACATGGCGTACTTTCGCACATTCGGAGTGGTCCTTGCGCTCGCCGCAGGGCTCGCGCCGGCGTGGCCGGCACCTGCCGATGCGGTGCGCGGGCTGATTCGTGGTGCTGCCGTCTGGTGCGCGGCGGGGCTGATCGGGACCGGAGTCTTCTGGGTTTGTCTGACGGCGACCACCTCCGAGGCGATGACCGCACGGCAGCAGATGACGCTGACGCCAGTGGGTTTCATCGACGGTTCATATGCGTATGCACTCGACATTCGGTCCCGGATCGAACTATTGCCCACCTTCGCCACTGTCCTGGAGGAGCCACCGGTCCAGGTCTTCGCCGACCCGGTACGCGGCACCCTGACATTCACCTCCACCGCCGACACTTTCGAGCGTGCCCGTGACGAGATCCAACTCGCCGTAGCGGGAGCAGGAAGCAAGTTGCACAACGCAATCGGCTACGACATGTACTTCCTGCAGCCCGTGGGCAGCATGCGCGTCGAACCGACGCGGCAACGGTCGCCGATCGACACGGTCATCGCGGTCGGTATCGGAGCCGGCGCCGCGCTCATCGCGGGGGCCGGGTTGCAGCGGGCCGCGAACCGACGGCGCACCACCGGTCGTGTCGATCACGCCACAACCAGGGAGGCGACATTCGTAAGCCCATAGTGCTCGTCGAGCTGTCGCCCTCGGGTGGACTGTTCCAGTTCGCTTTCGAATTGGGGAGTGCGCTGGCTGCCCGCGGTGATCGGGTCGAGCTGTGGACCGGGCCGCGACCCGAATTGGTCTCTTCGCAACCGGGTTTCGTCGTCCGCGCGGTACTGCCGACCTGGCATCCCGGCGACCCAGGGGTGCATTCGCGGCTGTTTCGCCTCGCGCGACGGAGCCTGCGCGCGGCGCAGCTGATCTTTGCGTGGATGGTGTTGAGTGTCCGGCTGCTCGCCATCCGGCCTTCAGCGGTGGTGTGGTCGAACTGGCGCTTCTCGTTTGAACCCATTTTCGTCGTCGGCTTGTCGAAGATGTTGCCATCGAGCACTTTCGGTCTCATCGCCCATGAGCCGGTACCGCGGTCCGACGCCAAGGACACGAGCAAGCCCAAGGGAGGAGAGCTCCTTTCGAGAGCGTTCCGGGCAGCCTGGCGGTCTCTGGACGTGGCCTTCGTTCTCGGGCCACGGACCCGTGATCTCGCCATCGCGCATTGGCAGCCGCGGTGTCCGGTGTACGTCATCCCTCACGGTTCGGAACCGGGTGTGCGTGGGGGGAGGTCGGTGCGGCCGGTGGCCGAGACGGACCCCGTGGTGTTGTTCTTCGGCGTGTGGTCGAAGTACAAGGGGATCGAGGTGCTGCTGGACGCTTTCGCCCTGGTACGCACCGAAATACCGGACTCGCGAATGGTGTTGGCCGGCGACGCCGGCGCCGACATCGACGTGGACACGGTGCTCGAACGTTCCCGCAGGATCGGCAACGTCGACGCGCGTCCGGGCTATGTGCCGATCGACGACGTGACGCCACTGTTCGATTCCGCGCGGGTGGTGGCGACCCCCTATATCCGCGCCACGCAAAGCGGAGTCGCGCACCTGGCCTTCACCTTCGGCCGACCGGTCGTCGCCACCGCCGTCGGGGATCTACCCGAGGTGATCCAGGACGGGGTGACGGGACTGCTGGTGGAACCCGACGACGCCGAGGGTCTCGCGACCGCGATCGTAAAGCTGTTGAAGGACCCGGCGTTGGCCGCCAGGCTGGGCGCAGCGGGCGAGAAGAGTGTCGACGACGGCTGGGCGACGGCAGCGGAGCGTGTTTCCGACGCACTGGCCGGGGTAACGAGGCTTCATTGAGCGCGTTCCGAATTGCAGTGCTGGGACTGGTGCTGGCCGTGGTGTCGTTGCCGGTCGCGTCGTGCACAACCAGATCCACGAATGCGACGCTGGCGAATCCGTTCGATGCGTCCAGCCCATGGCGTCAGGAGATCCCCTCTGACGCAGCCGTCGACCCGAAGAGTGCGGCAATGATCGCGGGCGTGCAGAAGGAGCGCGGTTTGCATGCGAACCTGATCAACTACGGCATTCCGATCTACGTGGCGAACGCGGACACTTCCACCCAC
>CAZOIX010000142.1:2817-7975 GCA_964579685.1 uncultured Mycobacterium sp. | reverse complement strand
GACACCGTGTGCGCGACATCTTCGGGAGTGCCGACGCGGCGCACGGGAATCTGTTCGGCCGCCCTGGACTTGAAATCCTCGAACGACAGGCCGAGGCGGGCCGCGGTGGCCTCGGTCATTTGTGTGGCGATGAAGCCCGGGGCGACCGCGTTCACCGTCACCCCGAAGCGCCCGAGTTCGATGGCGAGTGTCTTGGTGAAGCCCTGCAGGCCGGCCTTGGCGGCCGAGTAGTTCGACTGCCCGTTGTTGCCCAACGCCGATGCGCTCGACATGTTGATCACCCTGCCCCACTCCGCGTCGACCATGTGCTGGCGGATCGCCTTGGTCAAGACGAATGCTCCGCGAAGATGAACTCGGATGACCTCATCCCAATCGCTGGAATTCATTTTGTGCAGGAGGGCATCTCGCGTGATGCCGGCATTGTTGACGACCACGGTCGGAGCGCCCATAAACGCCGTCAGCCGGCCTATTGCCGTCTGCACCGACTCCTCGTCAGCGACGTCGGCGCCCAGCGCAATGGCGGTGCCCCCCGCGCGCTCGATCTCGGCGACGACGTTCGCGCCCCGTTGCTCGTCGAGATCAAGCACGGCGACGGCATATCCATCCGTGGCGAGCCTTCTGGCGACTGCGGCACCGATGCCGCGTCCACCTCCGGATACGACGGCCACACTGTTTCCGGACAACGTCATGTTGGGACGGCCTCCGATTCTTCTTCTTATTTTATATAGTAGTAGCTTAAACACTGTACAGTTGTAGGAGGGGCCGCGCCATGTCGGGACTTCCCGAGGGAATCGCCTCACGCCTACGGATTCCCGCGATCGTGGCGCCCATGCTCACCGTGTCTGGCCCCGAGTTGGTCGCGGCGGCGTGCGCCGCAGGCGTCATCGGGGCCTTCCCGACGGCCAACGCCGGTTCCGGGGCGCAACTCGACGAATGGCTGTCCGAAATCGGCGCCGATGCATCGCAAATGGCCTCGGCACCGTACGCGGCCAACGTGATCATGCGGTCACCACGTCTCGACGAAGACGTGGAAATGCTGCTCCACCACCGTGTTCCGATCGTGATCACCAGCGTCGGATCTCCCGAACGGGTGGCGGAGGCGCTTCATGGCATCGGGACATTGGTACTCGCCGACGTCTCGACGCTGAGTCATGCGCGGCGCGCGATCAGCACCGGGGCGCACGGATTGGTGTTGCTCACCGCCGGAGCGGGCGGACAGTCTGGCCATCTCAACGCGTTTGCGTTCGTACGTGCGGTGCGCGAATTCTTCGACGGTCCGCTGGTTCTCGCGGGCGGAGTATGCGACGGCTACGCCTTGCGCGCCGCGCAGATCCTGGGCTGTGACCTCGGCTACCTCGGCACACCCTTCATCGCCACCGCTGAATCGATGGCTTCACCCGACTACAAGCACATGCTCGTCGAGAGCTCACTGGACGACGTCGTGCTCACCAAGGCCTTTACCGGCTTGCCCACGAACATGCTGGCGCCCTCGATCGTGGCGGCGGGTCTGGACCCCGACCGGATCGACGAGCAGGTAACGCCGGCCCAGTCCCGGGACCTCTACGGACACAACGCCGACGGGGGCCCCAGAAAGTGGATCGACCTTTACAGCGCCGGCCATTCGGTGAGCGCCGTGCACGCGGTCACGACCGCCAGGGATCTGGTGATCAACGTCGCGCGCCAATACGACGACGCGCTTCTCCGTGGTTGAGGAGCGAGCCCGATTCAGTGGGCCGAGTATGCGAGCGGGCCCGCATGCTCGCGAGCGAACTGGCCGATCTCCTCGATGGCGTTGCGGCTCTCGCTGAGCACCGGCGTCATGATGTGCCAGCAGTGGTACATCTCGTCGTACACCCTCAACGTCACTGCGCCACCGGCGAGCTTCGCCTTGGCCGCAAAACGTGTCGAATCGTCGGTGAGGGAATCCCAGGTTCCCGTGAGGATCATCAGCGGCGGTAGCCCGTGCAGATCTGCATGCAGCGGGGATGCCAATGCCGAATCGGCAGGGGCGCCCTGCAGATACGCCGTCGCCATACCCTCCAACATCGGGGCCGACATGATGGGATCGACATCGGCCTTCGTCATGACCGACTCCGAAGACAGGGTCATGTCGAACCACGCCGAGATGCACACGCAGGCGGCCGGCATTGCATCACCGCGGTCGCGGAGGTTGACGAGCAACGCCGCGGCGAGGCCTCCGCCGGCCGAGTCGCCCGCGACAACCACCGTCGAGGGGTCCTGTTGCGCGATCACCCATGTGTACACCGCCAGGGCGTCATCGACCGCCGCGGGAAACGGGTGCTCGGGCGCCAAGCGGTAGTCGACGAGCAGCACATTGGCATCCGCCGCCCGCGCGAGGTCGGCGGCGGTGGCCGCGTAGCCCCTGGCCGATGCGATCATGTAACCGCCGCCGTGAAAGTAGACGATCGTGCGTTCACACTCACGTCCGTCGATATGCGCCCATATCGCGGGAACACCGGCGGCATGGACCGGCTCGAGCCGCAGATCGGCCGGTGGCGGGAAGTGCTCGTTGGCCCATCTGTCGTAGACGAGCCGCAGCTGTTGAGGGGTCGGCGGTTCGTCGGGATTCGACGGCACCATGTCGGCCGCCATCTCGCGCCACAGTTCGAGTGCCCGCTGTTTCTCATCCATTGGTCGGTCCGCTCCTCAATTCGCGCTTAACCGCTTCTGAGATTGCCAACCCAGCACACCCACGACATACGTAGTTTCTACGCATCTATGCGATTGTCGACCGTGCGATAACAGTGATGGCACTATCTACAACAGTCAGTTACGCGTTGCCGGCGTGCCGCTCGAGCAGGAGAGGGTGGACTTGACGGGTTCCGTTCAGCCGCATGGGGACGACCAGTGGCCGTTCGTCGGCCGCGTGGACTTGGTCGCCCAACTGGAACAGCTGCTGTTTGACTCGGGCACCTCGGTGCTGCTGGCCGGCCCAGCGGGTACCGGAAAAACACGGCTGGCCACCAGGTTGCTCGATCGAGCACGACGGCATGGGTTCGCCACCATCCACATCACGGCGACCAGGGCCGCGGCAGAAATTCCCTTCGGGGCGTTCGCGGGAACACTCTTCACCGATGACGAGCCCCTACCCATGCCGATATCGCAGCGGGCGGAATGGATGCGCAGCGCGGTTCGACGGTTGGCCGCCATGGGAGGGCAACTCCCGGTCGTTGTCCTCGTCGACGATATTCATCTGCTGGATCCAGTGTCGGCGACGTTCATCCATCATGCGGTTGGCGCCAAGGCGTGTTTGCTGATAGCGACCATGCGCACCGCAGATCCACTCCCTGGACCCGTGCTGTCGCTCTACAAGGACGGCTACGTCACCCGTGTCGACGTCGGTGTGCTCGATGCTGGTGAGATCGAAATCATCCTGGAAACCGTGCTGGGCGGCGTGGTCGAGAGCTCGGCGATCAATCAGTTTGCCGTGCGCAGTGGCGGCAATTTCCTGTACCTGCGCGAGCTGGTCCGCGGATCGCTTCGGTCGGCGACTCTCGTGCGCGACGAGAACGTCTGGCGACTCAACGGCCCGGCCCCGTTGTCGGCGCGCTTGATCGAATTGATCGGAGCGCGTCTCGCCGAATTGACCGTCGACGAGCGCACCGTGCTCGATCTCCTTGCCTTCGGTGAGCCGCTGCAACTGAAGCACTTGAGCGCCCTCGTCTCGGACGGTGCCGAGCTGGCAGAAGACCTGGAGGGTCGGGGCTTTCTCGTCAGTCGATACGAGGGCCGACGGCTGATGATCAGAATGGCTCACCCCGTCTACACCGATGCCCTCCTGCACAAGCTGAGCGCTGTCCGGCGGAGCCGGTTGGCCAAGGCCCTTGCAGACGTTGCCCAAGATGTCGGTGATCTGGGAGCCGATGGTGTCATCCGGGCGGCCGCTTGGAGCCTTGATGGCGGGCTCCATTGCCCCGAATTGATGCTGGAAGCCGCGCGGCATGCCAGGTGGACGTACGACTTCGGGTTGGCAGCCCGATTAGCGCGAGCCGCCGCGGAAGACGGGGCGGGATTCGAGGCCGAGCTCTTGTGCGGTCAATTGGCATACCTTCAGGGGCGCGCGAGCGACGCTGAAAGTGCCTTGGCGCGCCTCGCCGACAGCGCCACCAATGATGACGAGCGCACCCGGATCGCGCTGGCGCGGCTGGAGTGCGCCATGTTCAGTGGCCGTATCGAAGACGGGATACAGATCGCCGAGTCGGCGGAGGCCGCTACCCATGCGCCGGAGTTGCGGGATCAAATCACGGCGCGTCGTGCCGGACTGATTCTGGCCGCAACCGGTCCTGTTGCCGCAGCACACGTCGCTGCGCCCTTACTAGCAAAATCGCAAGGAGCGGCACTGGTTTGGGCATGTTTGATCGCCTCGGTCAGCTACGGGCGCCTCGGACAATTCGACGAGGCGGTGAACGCCGCCGACGTCGGCTATACGGCACAAGCCGGCTTGACGACGCCATTGGACAATTACCCGTGGCTGCATACCTTCTTCCGCGGCGAGGCACAAATGTACTCCGGTGAGTTCGAGACCGCACTGACCAGCGCGCGACAGCACTACACCGAGGCCGTCACCGCGGGATCGATAGAGGCACAGGGGTATTTCGCCTGGCAGTTGGCGAAACCCGTGGGCGAGAGCGGAGACGTCGACAATTCGTTGAAGTACGCGCGCGAAGCGGCCCTCCTGTTCCGCGACCTCGGCCGGCCCGCACTGCGCGAGCAATGCCTCGTCGACCTCGTGATCGCGCTCGCTATCAGCGGGGACGGTCATGCGGCGGCGGAAGCCCTTGCGGAGTTGGAGAAGCTGCGGCTGCCGAGAAGCTACTACGCCGTCGAGGTGCTGCGGGCCCGCGCCTGGACATGCATCGCCAACGGCGACTTGTCCTCGGCGCGTGTGAACCTCGAGGAGGGCGCGTCGCTCGGCGAGCGGATCGGTGACCGCGTCGGTGCACTCGACTGCCTGCACACACTCGCTCGAATCAGGTACCCCACGCGGCTTGGTGATCGCGCAGCGGCCATCGCCCAACACGTTCAGGGGCCGCTGGCCCGTGCGCGACTGTCCAATATTCACGCCCTGGAGACCAAGGACTGGCAGGCCCTTCAGTCGGTTGCAGAAACATTCGCCGACCTGGCGGCGCATCTACTC
>CAZOIX010000142.1:0-2807 GCA_964579685.1 uncultured Mycobacterium sp. | reverse complement strand
CGGTCTGCTGCGCCGCAGCCGAGGTGCCGAGGGTCGCCGCCGAGGCCGCGAGCGAAGCCGTCGTCGCGGCACGCAAGAAGAACCTCTCGACCCAACAAATCGCCGTATTGCGGCGCCTGGCCGCGAAGCTTCGTCAAAAGTGTGCCAAGGCAAGGACTCCCGCCCTGCAGACCGCACAACTGAGGGTCGCGCTGACTGCCGCCGAGGCCGACGCGGTGCTGCTGGCGGCCGCGGGATTGTCGAACAAGTTGATCGCTGAGAAGCTGTGCCTCTCTCCACGCACGGTTGAAGGTCAGCTTCAACGATCCTACGAGAAGTTATGCATCGGCGGACGGTCCGAACTCAAAGGGGCGCTGAGCGAATATTCACTCTGACGACGGTTGCGCCGTCTATCGCGTATCGAACACGTCGGGAAGATCTCGCGATGCCGACATGACGAATGATGCAGGTCGCCGCTCGAGGAAGGCCGTCACCCCTTCACGTGCGTCTGCCGACGAGCCGAGTAGGGCGAGCGCCTTGGATTCGATGCGGTGTGCATCGGCGGGTTCGGCCGCACCGCACATACGCCAAAGTAGCTGGCGCGTCAGCGCAACCGACACCGGGGCGGAATGCTCGGCGAACTCCTCGGCTATCGCGTAAGCGGCCGGAAGCAGTTGCGCTCCGGAATGGACACTGCGGACGAACCTGGCATCGAGTAGTTCGTCGGCCGAGTTGAGCCGACCGGTCAACATCCATTCCGCTGCCTTGCTGATTCCGACGGCGCGAGGCAGGAACCACGAAGAGGCCCCGTCCGGGGCGATGCCCCGCCGCACGAACGCGAATCCCACCCTGGCCTGAACCGATGCCAGCCGGACGTCCATCGGCAGCGTGAGACTGGCACCAAAGCCCACCGCGGGCCCGTTGATCGCGGCGATCAAGGGCTTTCGGCACTGCATCATCCGCAGTGCGATGGTGCCGGCCCGGTCGGGCGGAGGCCACCCGTCGGCACACTGGTCCGTTTCACGTGCAAACGTATCAGCACCCATGCTCATATCGGCGCCGGCGCAAAAGCCTCGGCCGTGGCCGGTGACGACCACCGCGCGGACAGCGTCGTTGTCGTCGACGGCATCGAGCGCATCGAGGAGCTGATTGACCATGTCGTCAGTGAAGGCGTTCAACGCATCTGGGTTGTTCAGCCAGATTGTGGCGATGCGGTCGGCCACCTGCAGATCAACGCGCCCAATCTCGGCTGCGGGCGGTACGGCTGGCACGTCGTCGCCGGTCCCGGTGGCCTCGACGCTGGCTTGTTCGCTCATCCATGGGCCCTTCTGCTTTGTATAGTGCCATATAGAATATCATCGCCTCGCCGCGGTACAACCCGCTATTCCCGACCGACGAGTGGAGGACTGGCCATGGTCGCCGAACTCACCGACGAGCACAGATCCCTGCGCGAACTTGCGCGAGATTTTCTGGCGCGCAGAGCCGGTGAATCCGTCGTTCGCTCGAACATGGAGACACCGCTGGGCGTGGATGAGGACCTCTGGCTCGAGTTCGCCGACCTCGGACTGTGCGGGCTGGCCGTGCCCGCGCGTTACGGCGGTGCGGGATGTGGGCCGGCCGAGGTCGCGCTCGTTACGTGTGAGCTCGGCCGGACGCTCGCGCCATTGCCGTTCTTCTCGACGGTTGCCCTCGCCCAGACCGTGGTGTTGCAGTCAGGTGACGCCGGCGCATGCTCGAGACTCCTTCCCGACCTGGCCGCCGGCCGACTCAGAGCTACTGTGGCTCTCGTTGAGCCATCGTGGAATTGGGATTCCCGATCCGTCAAGACGAACGGCTCCCAGCACAGAGCCCAATGGCGCCTTAGTGGTACCAAGACATTTGTGATGGACGGGACCGGTGCCGATGTCATCCTCCTCGCCGCGAAGACCCCCACCGGCATCACGCTGTTCGAGGTCCAGGCGGGCGCACCCGGGCTGACCCGCACCCCATTGACCACCGTCGATCAAACTCGCCGGCTGGCAAGGATCGACCTGTCTGACACCCCGGCACGTCCGGTTGGGACCGTAGGCGCGGCGAATGCCATCATGAGCCGCGCACTGGTCCTGGCCAACATCTACCTGGCCGCAGAATCTGTGGGTGGCACCGAACATGTGCTTTCCAGCTCGGTGGAATACGCCAAGACCCGCAAGCAGTTCGGCCGCCCCATTGGCTCGTTCCAAGCCATTAAACATCGGTGCGCTGACATGTATATCGACTTCGAAACCGCCCGCTGCACAATGGAACATGCTGTGTCGTCGGTGACACCGGGCCGCGGCGAGGACGCGGTCACAGCGTCGGCGGTCGCCGCCGCACTCTGCCATGAAACTTTCCTCCGATGCGCCGCCGACAACGTCCAGATTCACGGCGGCATCGGATTCACCTGGGAACATCACGCGCACCTGTACTACAAACGTGCACAAGCCAATTGCGTGCTTCTCGGCGATGCGGTTCACCACCGTCGGTCGCTTGCCGTGTCGTTGGGTCTACTCCGGGACGGCGCCTAACTGAGGGCTTACCGGGCGGGAGGCGGGATGAGCAAGTCCTTCCACGAGCCCGGCGTACCGCCGGCTGCCAGGTCGGACTGCGTATAGAGCTTGCCGTCCGGACCGACATACGATCCGGTCGCCGGGTCGTATTCAGCTGCGGCGATCGGGAGTGGCGCCGCAGGAGCGGGTGCGGGTGGCTGCGCTTCCGGTGTTCCCGGCGGCAGTTGAGGCACCGGCTGGCCCGACAGCGTCGCGTTCGGATCTCCCTTCCAGTTGAATCCGTCGTTCAGCGGTACATAATTC
>CAZOIX010000141.1:0-8004 GCA_964579685.1 uncultured Mycobacterium sp. | reverse complement strand
ATCCGCAGGCAGCGAACCGTCGTCGGCGACGGGCACCGGCTCGGTCGCGGTGTGCAGGACGGGATCTCCTACGATGCGTATCGGTACGACTGCCACGCGCAACAGCTTAAGTCGGCAATCCTTATCGCCCGACTCGCGGGCATGTCGGACCGCTCAGCTTGCAAACCCGTGGTTGAATGATCGCCGAACCACAGCGATGTCATTTCGAGTGTTGGAAGGGTCCAGGAGCGAGATGGACGGCGCAATCGCGCGGACTGAGCAATCCGGGGACGACCCTGGCCTGGCCGACGGGCTGACCCGGCGCGAGCACGACATCCTGGCGTTCGAGCGTCAATGGTGGAAGTACGCGGGCTCCAAGGAAGACGCGATCAAGGAACTGTTCTCCATGTCGGCCACCAGGTACTACCAGGTGCTCAACGCACTGGTAGACCGCCCCGAGGCGCTCGCAGCGGATCCGATGCTGGTCAAGCGGTTGCGTCGGTTGCGGGCGAGCAGGCAAAAGGCGCGGGCTGCGCGCCGGCTGGGCTTCGACGTCACCTGAGCGCATCGGGGGATTGGCGGACCTGCTTGTCCGGCTGGATACAGTGAACGCGATGAATCAGCAAAACTCGTCTGGCCTGCCGCTGCGTGCCATGGTGATGGTCCTGCTGTTCCTGGGCGTGGTCTTCCTGTTGGTGGGATTTCAGGCCATGGGTGGTGGCGACGACGAGAGTGAGCAATCGCCCATCGCGACGAGCACCACGACCACCCCCACCACGACGAGTCCGACGGCTGCCCCGGAGCCTGCCAGGCCCGAGGTGCGCGTCCTCAACATCTCGACGGTGGAGGGCGCTGCCGAGGAGATCGCCAATCGGCTGCGCGAGGGCGGCTGGGACGTCGTCGAAACCGGCAATCTGGAATTGCCCGGCGTGACCGTCGACACCGTCTACTTCACCGACGCTCCCGGTGAGCGGGAGGCCGCCGAGGAAGTGGGCAGGCTGTTGGACGCGCCGGTGGAGCCCCGTCCGCCCGAGCTCGCCGAGCAGCCGCCGGGCTTGGTCGTGGTCGCCACCGGCTAGGCTCTTGCACATGCTCAGGACCGTCGCCGCCGCAGCTTGTATCGCCGTTCCCGCTCTTGTATCGAGCGCTTGCAGCAACAACGAAGTACCCGCAACCACGCCGGGCACCACGCCGTCGGTGTGGACCGGCTCGCCGCCACCGTCGGCGCCGCCCGGTGAGCAGGAGGGTGGCCAAGAGAGTCAGGCCAGCGGGGAGACCCTGACCGCGGACCTGAAGCTGCCGGACGGGAGCACGGTCGCCACCGCAGAGATCGCGTTCACCGGGGACTACGCCACCGTCACCGTGCAGACGACCGTGCCCGGCGAACTGGCACCGGGCTTCCACGGCCTGCACATCCACTCGGTAGGTAAATGCGAGGCCGACTCGGTTGCCCCGACGGGCGGCGCGCCCGGCGACTTCAATTCGGCCGGTGGACATTTGCAGGTCCCGGGACACACCGGCCATCCCGCCAGCGGTGATTTGACATCGCTTCAGGTTCGCGAGGACGGCTCTGCGATGTTGGTGACGACGACCGACGCGTTCACCGCGGAGGACCTGACGACCGGCGCCAAGACCGCGATCATCATTCACGAGAAGGCGGACAACTTCGCCAACATCCCGCCGGAGCGCTACCAGCAGGTCAACGGTGACCCACCGCCGGACGAGTCCACCCTGGCCACCGGCGATGCCGGAAAGCGCGTGGCGTGTGGTGTCATCGGCGTCGGCTAACAGACACATAGATTTCGTCGGTTCACCGCGGCCGACGCTCGGGGTGGAATGGGAGTTCGCACTCGTCGACGCCGAGACCCGCGACGTGAGCAACGTCGCGACCGAGGTGATCGAGGAACTCGGCGAGAACAACCCGCGGGTGCACAAGGAACTGCTGCGCAACACCGTCGAGATCGTCACGGGCATCTGCGACTCCGTCCCCGAGGCGATGGAGGATCTGCGATCCACGCTGCGGACCGCACGCGAGATCGTGCGCGGCCGCAACATGGAGTTGTTCTGCGCGGGCACGCACCCGTTCGCGAAATGGACACCGGAGAGCCTGACCGATGCACCCCGTTACGCCGAGCTGATCAAGCGCACACAGTGGTGGGGTCGTCAGATGCTGATCTGGGGCGTCCATGTCCATGTGGGTATCTCGTCCGCGCACAAGGTGATGGCGATCAACACGTCGTTGCTCAACCACTATCCGCATCTGCTGGCCCTTTCGGCGTCGTCGCCGTTCTGGGACGGTGAGGACACCGGTTACGCGTCCAACCGGGCGATGATGTTCCAGCAACTGCCCACGGCCGGTCTTCCGTTCCACTTCCAGACGTGGTCGGAGTGGGAAGGTTTCGTCCACGACCAGAAGAAGACCGGCATCATCGACCACATGAACGAGATCCGTTGGGATATCCGGCCCTCACCACATAAGGGCACGGTGGAGGCCCGGATCTTCGACGGGGTCTCCAACATCCGCGAACTGAGCGCCTTGGTGGCGCTGACGCACTGCCTGATCGTCGACCTCGACCATCGCCTGGATGCGGGCGAACGGCTTCCCACCATGCCGCCCTGGCACGTGCAGGAAAACAAGTGGCGCGCCGCCCGCTACGGTCTGGACGCCGTGATCATCCTGGACGAGGACAGCAACGAACGCTTGGTGACCGACGATCTCGAGGACCTGCTGAACCGGCTCGAGCCGGTGGCGGCCTCATTGAACTGCGCCGACGAACTCCGCCTGGTCGCCGACATCTGCTCCTCGGGCGGTTCCTACCAACGCCAACGCCGGGTCGCCGAGGAGCACGACGGTGATCTGCGTGCCGTCGTCGACGCGCTGGTCGCCGAGTTGGACGTCTGAGAATGGCCGTCACGCCGATGTTCCCGCTGCAGGTGGCGATGCTGCCCGGCGAGGAGCTACCGCTGCAGATCTTCGAACCTCGTTACACCGCAATGGTTTCCGATTGCCTGGTTGCCGAGGACCCGGCGTTCGGAGTGGTGCTGATTTCCGCGGGGCGAGAGGTCGGCGGCGGTGACATCCGCAGCGACGTCGGCGCCATGGCGCACATCACCGAAAGTGCCGACTTCGGCAACGGTCGCTATCGCCTTCGCTGTGTCATGGGAGAGCGGATCAAGGTGGTGGAATGGCAGCCCGATGATCCGTATCCGCGGGCGGCGTTCGAACCATGGCCCGATGAACCCGGCGAGCACGTCGACGTCGAAGCGATCCGAGACATCGAGGATCGGATGATCGCGCTGTTCGAGCGGATCGCCACGGCGCGCGGTGCGCAGGTGGTCGCACGGGATATCGTCGCCGGTGCCGACGCGTCGGGTGATGCCGCGATGTGGTTGTACGCCTTGGCTTCCCGGTTGCCGATGGGACAGGCGGACCGGTACGCCGTGCTCGCGGCGCCCAGTGTCGCCGCACGCGTGGGGGCGCTCAGCGAAGCCGTCGACACGGTCACCGCGATGGTCGAGTTCCAGCTGTCGGAGTAGTTCGCGACTAGGTGCGCCAGCCCTCCACGAAGGCGGTGCGCGGCGTGATGTCCTCGGTCGTCGCCGCGGGCGGGCGGCCGAAGCGTTCCATGAGTGTCTCGGCATCCTCGGCCGACACCCGCCAACCATGGGCCATCAACCAGTCGCCGACATCGGTGCGGTCCTCGATGAACCAGAGATCGGCGACATCGGGTCCTTCGGTGTCGTCGCCTGCGGCTTCTCGCATCCGGCGCAGCTGTTCGCGCCTGCTGGCCAGGTACGCGGGATCGAAGAACCCGGCACCGAATGACTCGACGCCCACTCGGCTACCCGGCGCGCTGAGGTGATGGATGCGCTCGAACAACAGGTCCTGGCCGTCGGCGGGCAGGTAGGGCAACAGACCCTCGGCCGACCACGCCGTGGGTTCCTGCGGGTCGAAACCCGCGTCGCGCAGGGCGGTCGGCCAGTCCTGACGCAGATCGATGGGCACTGCGACGTAACGAGCGGCGGGTCGGTCGGCGGCCAGCGTCTCGGCCTTGAAGGCCAGCACCTTCGGCTGGTCGATCTCATACACCACGCTGTCGTGCGCCCACGGCAACCGCCAGGCCCTGGCGTCGAGTCCCGCGGCGAGGATGACCGCCTGCACGATGCCGTTGGCTCCCGCGGTGACGAAGAAGTTGTCGAACCACTTGGTTCGTGATGCCGCGTAGTTCGAAATCGCCCGGATCCGTTCGACCATGTGAGTCGGCGGCAGCTGCCATCCGCGGGCGAGTGCCGCATCGACGAATCGCGCAGCGTAGGTATCGGTGAACAGTGGGCAGTCCGAGTTCGCTTCCTGCGCGCGCGCCCACGCCACCCCGAGCGCGGTGGCGCCGACACTTTCGGTGATGTCCCAGCTGTCGTCGTCAGTCCTGGCCATGGCCGCCCTCGGATTCGGCGAACTCGTACAGTTCGTCCTTTGTCAGCAGGTCGTCGCGGACGTTTTGTTCCCGATAGGCCAGTTGGCCCACCCGGTTGGCCACCACCGGCGCGGTGATGAGGGTGAACAATCCGGTCAGGATGAGCATGCCGACGTCGGGGTGTCCTCGCAGCCGGACTGCGGCGCCGATCAGCACCAGCAGTAGACCCAGCACCTGGGGTTTGGATGCCGCATGCATCCGTGTCAACGTGTCGGGGAAGCGGACCACGCCGATGGCCGCGGTCAGTGCGAGCGCCGAACCGCTGAGAACGAGCACGGCGGTCACGATGTCGAGTGGGTTCATCGCCGCCTCCCTGCGCCGCCCGCCGGATCGACGTCCGGCACGCGGAACCTGGCGACGCTCACGGATCCCACGAAGCTGATCAATGCCAACGCCGCAAGGGCGTAGGTCACGGTGGTGTCGAGGCTGAAGGCAGCCCACGCGCCGACGCCACACATGGTCACCGCAACCAGGGTGTCCAGTGCCACCAGTCTGTCCAGCGTGCTCGGGCCTGCGAGCAGCCGGATCATGGTGACGCCGGCCGCAGACATCAGCATCACCGCTGCGGCAACCCACACGTATGTCATGAGCTCTGGACCTCCGATGCGGGCCGCCAATGCTTTTCGCGCTCGAAGGCCGCGACGAGCATTCGCTCCACCTGGGTGACCTGGCTGTAGAACCGGGCCATGGCTCGTTCGTTGCCGACGTCGATCACATGCATGTAGAGCATCCGTCGGCTTTGATCGATCTCCAGCACGATCGAACCGGGGATCAGGTTGAAGATGTTGACGGCCAACGCGAGCACGAGATCGGATTTGACCGCCAGATGAGCGCGCAGCACCGCTGACAGCGGCGGGGGGCCGGGCTTGACCGCCAGGAACGCAACCTGCACCGACGACAGCAGCAGATAGTAGGCGACCGTGACGGCCAGTCGAAGCAGTGACAGCGGATGTACCCAGCCTTCGACGGGTACCGCGGGAAGGGGCAACAAGAGGGTGATGATCAGCGCGACGAGCAGCCCGGACAGGACATTGGCCGCAGAGAACGTGCCCCACAAAAGAATCCACACCAATATCAGCCAACACACGACCCAAATGCGCAGAAGGTTACGTCTCATCACTTCCCCATCACCGCCGAAATGTACTGCCCCGGGTCGAGTACCTGCTCGGCGGCGCGTTCGCAGTATGCGAAGAACGGTCCGGCGAGCACCGTCATCGAAAGCCCCACCACGATCAGCGCCCCCGTCGGTGCCAGCATGCCCACCGGCATCCTGCCCACGTTTTCGCGTTGCAGGAACTCGACGTCCTCGGAGTCGTCGAGCAGCGCCATCGGTGCGGCTGCGGCCAGATGACCTTCCGGTGCGTCCTCGCGGGATCGCCAGAACGCCTTGGTCCACACCCGCACGATGACGTACAGCGTCAGCAGGCTGGTGACCACGCTGCCACCGACCAGCACCCACGCCAGGGTCGAGCCGCTCTGCGCGCCCGCCTCGAGCAGCGCGACCTTGCCGATGAATCCGGAGAACGGCGGAATACCACCGAGGTTCAGGGCGGGAACCACGAACACGAAGGCCAGAAGCGGGCTGGCAGCGGCGAGTCCGCCGAGCCGTTGCAGCGTGGACGCACCGGCCTGGCGTTCGATCAACCCGACGACGAGGAACAGCGTCGTCTGCACGACGATGTGGTGGGCCACATAGTAGATCGCTCCGGACATGCCGAGCTCGCTGGACAATGCGATGCCGAACACCATGTAGCCGATGTGGCTGACCAAGGTGAATGACAACAGCCGTTTGATGTCGCTCTGCGCGATCGCACCGAGGATGCCGACCAGCATGGTCAGCAGCGCCGCGATGAGCAACAGCGGGTCAAGTCCGCCGTTGGGGAACAGCAGCGAATGCGCCCGGATGATCGAGTACACACCGACTTTGGTCAGCAGGCCGGCGAAGACCGCCGTGACGGGCGCGGGCGCGGTGGGGTAGGAGTCGGGCAGCCAGGACGAGAGCGGGAAGATGGCGGCTTTGATGCCGAACGCCACCAGTAGCACCGCGAACAACGCGGCACGGGTGCCCGACGACACATCGCCCAGGCGTATCGCCAGCTCGGCAAGGTTCAGCGTGCCGGTCGCGGCGTAGACGAGCGCGATGCCGAACAGGAACAGCAGCGAGGACACCATCGACACCATGACGTAGGAGATGCCGGCGCGGATGCGGTCCTTACTGCCGCCGATCGTCAACAGCACGAAGCTCGCCGAGAGCAACACTTCGAATCCGACGAACAGGTTGAACAGATCACCGGCCAAAAACGCGATGCAGACGCCTGCTGACAGCACAAGATAGGTGGGCAAGAAGATCGACACCGGCTGGCGTTCGTCCCCGTCGCGGATACCCTGCCCGATGGCGTAGAAGACCACGGCCAACAGCACTATCGACGACACCAGCAGCATCAGTGCCGATAACCGGTCGACGACGAGGGTGATGCCCAACGGCCCCATACCCGGCTCCGTGGGACCCCATCCGCCCACCTGCAGCGCAAGGGGGCCGTCGCGGTCGGCGAGATAGAGCAGGACAGCGCATACGGCGACGACCACCGACAGTGCGCCAAGGGCGATCACCCGTTGCAGTCGCGGCCGTCGGCCCGCGATGAGCGTCGCGGCAGCCCCGAGCGTCGGGATCAGCACCGGCAACGGCGTCAACACCGCGGAGAGTGTCATCGCGAACCCTCGTGTCCGGGTAGTGCGTCCAACTCGTCGGGCGCGTCGGTGTCGCGGGCCGCCTCGCGGTGCGGAACGTCCTGCTCGATGGCCACGGCGTCCTTGGCGGCGATCTCCGACACCCTGGCGTCCTCTGGGTCGTCACCGACTTCCTCTTCGGTGGTCAGCCGATACGACCGGTATGCCATCGCCAGAACGAACGCTGCGATACCCAAGGTGATGACGATGGCCGTCAGAATCATGCCCTGCGCCAACGGATCTGCCGTATTGGTCTGCCCCTCGCTGGTGCGCCCGCGTATCGGCGGATTGCCCGAGGGGCCGCCGACGGTGAGGAGCAGCAGGTTGATGGCATTGCCGATGAGCAGCAGCCCCAACAACATTCGGGTCAGGTTGCGTTCGAGAAGCAGGTAGACGCCGGTACCGGTGAGGCCACCGATCATGATGAGCGGAACGAGGTAGGTGGTCATGCCGTGTTCACCGCCCCTCGCTGCCGGCCCAGCTCCACGTCGATGCGGGCACCCAGGCTGCGCAGCACGTCCAACACGAGTCCGACGACGATCAGGTACACGCCGAGATCGAAGAACAGGGCCGTGACGAACTTGACGGTCCCGAGCACCGGAACGTCGATCTCGATCAGCGCCGACGACAACACAGGAGCGCCGAGCAGCAGCGAGGCCGCCGCGGTTCCCGCGGACAGCAGGAGCCCGGCGCCCAGGATCTTGCCGGCGTCCAGCGGAAGCGTTTCGCCCAGCTCGTAGCGACCGCCGGCGAGATAGCGCAGCACCAGCGCGAGGCCCGCCGTGAGCCCACCCGCGAAGCCGCCGCCGGGGGTGTTGTGGCC
>CAZOIX010000140.1:0-8049 GCA_964579685.1 uncultured Mycobacterium sp. | reverse complement strand
TCGTTCCAACTGGTCACCGACCACACATCGGCGGCGACATCCCACTCGTCGGCCAGCAGCTGCGCGGCCCGCAGGGCCTCGGGCATGGCCACCCCGGACGCCAGGATCTGGGCGGTGTGCGCCCGCTTCTCCGGCGCGGGCTTGTACTTGTAGATGCCCTTGAGCAGTGCCTCGACGTCGAGCCCCTCGGGTTCGGCGGGCTGCGCGTAGGGCTCGTTGTAGATGGTGATGTAGAAGTAGACGTTCTCGGGTTCCTCGCCGTACATCCGGGCCAGACCGCTCTCCACGATGTAGGCGATCTCGTAGGCGAACGCCGGGTCGTAGGCGACCACGGCGGGATTGGTCGCGGCGAGCAGCAGCGAGTGCCCGTCGGCGTGCTGCAGACCCTCGCCGACCAGCGTGGTGCGTCCGGCGGTGGCGCCGAGCACGAACCCACGCGCCATCTGATCGGCCGCCGCCCAGAAGCTGTCGCCGGTGCGCTGGAAGCCGAACATCGAGTAGAAGATGTAGAGCGGGATCATCGGCTCGTTGTGGGTGGAGTACGACGTGCCGACCGCGGTGAACGACGCCGTCGAGCCGGCTTCGTTGATGCCCTCGTGCAGGATCTGGCCGACTTCACTTTCCTTGTACGCCAACATCAATTCGGCATCCACTGCCGTGTACAGCTGCCCGTTGCGGTTGTAGATCTTCAGGCTCGGGAACCACGAGTCCATGCCGAACGTACGCGCCTCGTCGGGGATGATCGGGACGATGCGCTTGCCGATCTCCTTGTCGCGCAACAGCTCCTTGAATGTCCGCACGGTCGCCATGGTGGTGGCGACCTCCTGGTTCCCGGAACCCTTCTTGAGCGCTTTGTAGGTGTCGCGCCCCGGCAACGGCAGGACCTTGGAGTGGGTGCGACGCTCAGGCACGAAGCCGCCGAGCGCACGCCGCCGTTCGAGCAGATAGCGGATCTCAGGCGCTTCCGGCCCGGGGTGGTAGTACGGCGGAAGGTAGGGATTCTCCTCGAGCTGACTGTCCTTGATCGGAATCCGCTGGGCGTCGCGGAAGTCCTTGAGGTCTTGTAGCGCAAGCTTTTTCATCTGGTGCGTGGCATTGCGGCCCTCGAAGTGCTTGCCCAGTGTGTAGCCCTTGATGGTCTTGGCCAGGATGACGGTCGGCTGCCCCTTGTGATCCGTGGCCGCACGGTAGGCGGCATACACCTTGCGGTAGTCGTGGCCACCGCGCTTGAGGTTCCAGATCTCGGCGTCCGACATCTTCTCGACCAGCGCTTTGGTGCGTGGGTCGCGGCCGAAGAAGTGGTCGCGGACGTAGGCGCCGTCATTGGCCTTGTAGGTCTGGTAGTCGCCGTCGGGTGTGGTGTTCATCAGGTTCACCAGTGCGCCGTCACGATCGGCGTGCAGCAGCGTGTCCCATTCGCGGCCCCACACCACCTTGATGACGTTCCAGCCGGCGCCGCGGAAGAAGGACTCCAGCTCCTGGATGATCTTGCCGTTGCCGCGCACCGGCCCGTCGAGGCGCTGCAGATTGCAGTTGATGACGTAGGTCAGGTTGTCCAGTCCCTCGTTGGCCGCCACCTGGATCAGGCCGCGGGACTCGGGCTCGTCCATCTCGCCGTCCCCGAGGAACGCCCAGACATGCTGGTCGGAGGTGTCCTTGATACCGCGATCGGCCAGGTAATGGTTGAACCGGGCCTGATAGATCGCGTTCATCGGGCCCAGGCCCATCGACACCGTCGGGAACTCCCAGAAGCCAGGCATCAGGCGCGGGTGCGGGTAGGACGGCAGCCCGCCACCGGGATGGCTGTGCTCCTGCCGGAACCCGTCGAGCTCGTCGGCGCTCAGTCGGCCCTCGAGAAACGCGCGCGCGTAGATGCCGGGCGACGCGTGGCCCTGGATGAAGACCTGGTCACCCCCGCCGGGGTGGCTCTTGCCGCGGAAGAAGTGGTTGAACCCCACCTCGTAGAGCGCCGCGGACGAGGCATACGTCGAAATATGACCTCCCACACCGACTCCCGGACGCTGCGCGCGATGCACCATGATCGCGGCGTTCCACCGGATCCAGGCCCGGTAGCGGCGTTCGACGTCCTCGTCGCCGGGGAACCACGGCTCCAGTTCGGTGGGGATGGTGTTCACATAGTCGGTGGACGTCAGCGCCGGGATCGCCACCCGTTGTTCGCCTGCGCGTTCCAGCAGCCGCAACATCAGATAACGGGCCCTGGCCGGCCCCGAGCGCGCGAGCAGGTCGTCAAACGACTCCAGCCATTCGCTGGTCTCCTCGGTGTCGATATCGGGCAGATATGAGGCCACACCCTCACGGATCACCCGAACTCGGTCGGGTTCGGCTGCGTTGGTGGAGTTTTGGGCCAGGTCCTGGCGCGCGAACTCGGTGGTCAACTTCCGCTCCTTGTTAGGCGGTACGTGGTGGGGTGGTCGACGCGGATGTTTTCTGCGCTTCTCCATCCTTCTCCAATCCTGCACCACGCGCACCGGTGGGGGCATGGACTGAATGAACCCGCGAGTGCGGATCGAACCCGGTAACGTCTGCAGACCGTGGTGACCGGTTGGCTATGTCCGAGACGCCTGCGGGTCGCCGCTCTGGCGGTCGGCAGTGCCGCGTCCGCGGCGATGATCATCGTGGGCTGTAGCAATGTCACCGAGGGCACGGCGTCGGTGGACGCCGCGGACGCGCCGGTCTACAGGGCCTCGGTCTCGGCGTCCGTCCAGGCATCGATCGCCAGTTCAAGTGCCCGCGAGTCCGAGCGCCAGGAGTCGCTCACCCGGGAGGCCGTGCACACGTCGTGCGAGTCGTTGAGCACCAGCAGCGTGGACGCGATCACCGCTGTCAACGCCTATGTCGACGCCTTCAACGAGAGCGCCGCCGACGCCGACGCCAAGACGGGACCGGCGGTCGACGCGCTGAACCACAGCGCTGACCTGGTCGGCGGCAGTGTGTCCGATCCGCTGGCGCCCGAATTGAAGGATGCGATGCTGGCCTGGGTGGACGCCGCGCGGGGGCTGGCGGTGGCGATCAAGGGCAATTACGGGGCCGATGAGTTCAACGCCGCGATCACTCGGCTCAACGACGCGAAAACCACCGCGCTGAACCTCTGCGATGCCGCATATTGAGTGAGATCGACGAACCTGGCCGCCGGTGAGTGGCGTCAGCGCCTCGTCGTGCGACGATAGGGCTGGACGCACAACGCGCCGAACTGGCTGAAGGAGGACCGACGGTGGTCGCGGCGGATGACGCCCCGAGCTACGCCCGAAGACTGGGCATCCAAAAAGATCAGGTTGTGCAGGAGTTGGGCTGGGACGAGGACACCGACGACGACATCCGGGCCGACATCGAGGACGCCTGCGGCGGTGAACTGCTCGACGAGGACGCCGATGAGGTGATCGACGTCGTCTTGTTGTGGTGGCGCGATGACGACGGTGATCTCGTCGACCGTCTGATGGACGCCATCACCCCCCTGGCCGACGATGGCGTGATCTGGGTGGTCACGCCCAAGACGGGCCAGCCAGGACACGTGCAGCCCGCCGAGATCGCTGAGTCCGCCCCGACGGCAGGCCTGATGCAGACCTCGTCGGCCAATCTCGGCGGCTGGATCGCCAGCCGGCTGGTTCAGCCCAAATCCAAAGCCGCAGGCAGGAGATGAGTTGGTGATCGATGTCGGCACCGAGGCGCCGGACTTCACCCTGAAGGACCAGAACGGCCAGCCGGTCACGTTGAGCGACTTCCGGGGCGTCAAGGACGTGCTGGTGGTGTTCTTCCCGCTGGCGTTCACCGGCATCTGCCAGGGTGAGCTCGACGAGATCCGTGATCATCTGCCGGACTACGAGAACGACGACACCGCGACGCTGGCGATCTCGGTGGGCCCGCCGCCGACCCACAAGGTCTGGGCCACCGAAAGCGGGTTCGGATTTCCGGTGCTTTCGGATTTCTGGCCGCACGGCGCGGTGGCGCAGGCCTACGGCGTGTTCAACGACGACGCCGGTATCGCCAACCGCGGGACGTTCGTGGTGGACCGCACCGGCGTCGTGCGATTCGCCGAGATGAAGAGTCCCGGCGAGGCACGCGACCAGGCGGTATGGACCCAGGCATTGGCGGCGCTGCGATCCGGCTGACGGATTTCGTGTCTTACCTCGTCAGCGTGTAATTTGCCCTGCGAGGGCGCGTAGCTCAGTGGTAGAGCTCTGGTTTTACACACCAGCGGTCGGCGGTTCGATACCGTCCGCGCCCACCAAAGTTATTGCAGGTCAAAGGCTTAAAGTCATGAATTTGAGCCATTTTCAGAACCCCCGGTGTGCCAAGAGTGTGCCAAGAGGTATCGAACGAGTGAGCCAACGAGGTGGTGGCTCGTCCCAACGCTGAGCGCATGGCGCCGGCTACTTGGGCGCAGCGACTCGGTGGGAGATGCCCCCCTCAGTGGGGGCGGTCGCGTCTTCCGGGAGGGGTGAGTGAGGGCGAAGACCGTGGAGTGCCGCGACGCTGACATGCGTCGCGCCTGGGAAGAAGCCGCCGCTGCCGAGCGTGACGCGGACCAGAATCCTGAGCGCATCGCAGAACGCCGTCGCCGACTGATCAACGGCCGTTGAGGCGCGCGTTAACGCTGGCGCGTAGCGCGGGCCACCACCCGACCACGGGAGATTAACGTTTCTGTTCTCCGGTAATGCGCGACCGCCCCATCAGGGCATCACCCGCCGCGGCGAGAGCATCGTCATAGACGTGCCCATACACCCGCAGCGTGATCGCCGGATCATGGCCAAGCCACTTCGCCGTCGCAGAAGGTGTGGTGCCGCCGTCGAGCAGCATAGTGGCGGCGGTGTGTCGCACATCGTGCAGTCGAATGACAGGCACGCCAGCGTCTTTCGCGTGCTGAGCGAACTGGGATGAGTATGTTTCCGGCCGGATAGGGGAGCCGGCTGCGTTGACGGCAACGAGTCCGGTGTCGGGATACTGCGATCCAATTGCGAGGCGTTCTTGGGCTTGGCGAAGCCGGAAGGTTCGAAGCGCCATGAGGACGTCGACTGGCATCGGGAGCGCCCGGCGCGAGCGCTTGGACTTCGGATCGCCGGTGACTGTCCCTCTGCCTTCGACCACCACACGACCCTGAGCGACGGACACGGTGCCGGCATCGAAATCGACGTCAGACCATCTCAGCCCGAGTATTTCCGAGCGGCGAAGTCCGGCGAGAGTCAACAACCAGCAGGCATTCAGACGGTCGTCGCGCACGTGATGCCGAAACTGGCTGGCCTGTTCAGGGGTCCAGCTTCGCATCTCATGATGTTCGACCGTTGGGCGCTTAACCATACGCGCCACATTCCGCGACACCAGACCTTCTCGCATCGCGTCATCAAGTGCGGACGACAGCACGACGAGCATGGTGACCACAGTCCGCGGACTAACGCTGCCGGGAACCCGGGGGCGCTGTGGGTCGCTTGGTTCGACGGCGACGTAGCGCCCACGGCCTATCCGCACCACGCCACCCGAGGCGACTAGCCGATCGAGGGACTTGATACCCGGTTCGCCGAGGGCGGCCAAAATCTCGTTGTACTGCGCCCCTTCGGCTCGTTCCCGCAAGAAAGTGAGGACTTCAGCTGCGCGACGGCCTCTCTTATCGCGCTGTGTGATTGGTGTGCCGCTCAACCGCACAGTCACGAGGGCGTCGATGTCAGCGGTGCGCAGGTGCTGGAGACCGATGCCGCCAAGCGCCTCGATGACGGGCTTCAAGGAATGCCGGTATCCGGTGAGGGTGTTGGGGCGCACGTCGCGTCTGCTGTCGAGCCACCGGCTTAGGTACTCCGCGACAGTCGTTGAATCGCGTCTCACGAATGCCCCCGCTGCAACCTCGGTGGTGATTCTCCGGTATTCGCGGCGCGCTTCCGCGAGCGTGGGAAAGGTGAACCGCTGCCTGTCGCGGGTGCCGTCGGGGCGGATGCCGACGTCGACTTGGAACCTGTAGCTGACCGCGCCGTTTCGTGCGATATGTTTGCTGATCGGCTCAGCGCGACGGGGGCGCTTGGCGCCCGCCTCGTCAGTATTCGTCATCTGCCCTCCCGCCGAGACACGTCGGTGCCCCAGTCTTTCCATCCCACGTTGCCTCACATATGTGACAGGTGGACACGGCGAAGTGCATCCGCCTCAGCTAAGAATGAGTCTAGGCGTAATGGACCGCTCGCGAACTTTACATTCAGGGCGCGACCGCTTACGACGCAATCAACTGTTCTAGCTCTGCGGTGACCACGTATACGCGGCCGCCAAGTCGGCGCACCGGCAGTTCACCCGCGGCAGCGAGCCGGTACGCTGCCGCGCGGCTGATGCCCAGAATCGCAGCGGCTTGAGGAACTGCCAGTAAGAGCGGCAGGCCGTCAAAAATGTTATTGCTCAATTGTTTCACCTCCTCGATCCGAAGGTTGTCGAAGCTCGGGGAGGTTCAACACGTACTGCTCAATCAGTGGTGCAATGGCAGAGTTTGTGGACAATTGGCGCAGTGCCATCAGGAGGATCACTGAAGGTGCGACTTGGCCACAGGTCACCGGGTCGCTACTCGGCGCACGGTCCTGGGCGTGGTTTTGCATAACGCGAACGTATGGCTCCGGGTGGAATGAGGTCCACCAGCTGAGCCATATTGGATTGCCCATCGGGGCAAATTCTTCACCTGTCCGCGGTTGTCGTCGTCGACCGGCGAAATTTGGCTTGACTTACGCTCGGACTGGCAGTCAGTCAAGCCGCCTGAATCAAAGATCGCAGGTGTCGTCAGCTATCAGCTCGTAGAGCTCTGTGCTCAGTACGCTATCGAATGCCTGGACACGAGCCGCGGCCATCAACTCGGTACGCACCTCAAGCCGGAGGATCGTTCCTCCGGATCGACGACCCAGTTCCGCGATAAGCCGGTCGCCAATGGTGCTGGCTTCTGCGCGTACCATCCACGCAATCTTGTCTGCCTCTGCGGCGATGAAATCTGCCCGTTGATGGTCGGTCCAATCCTCGGGTAGGCCGAGCTCCGTTGAGTAAACGGTGCTGACAGCATCGAGGATCTGCTGATTGACGCTGAGTGGCATCGATTCTGAACTGCACGCGCATACACGCCCCGTCCGGGGAATTGTTCGGGACCATCGTCGTCGACTCATTGGTGGTCCCGGAACCCGCTGAGCGAGCTGGCCGAACATCCCCCCGCTTGTACTGAGCTGTTCGGCGCTGAGGCGGCCATGGCACAAACGTTACTCGCGATTGCTCATACGACAGGTTGAGTTCTCTGGCGTGTCTGTGATGGCCTGTCGCTTCTACTGCCTACCGTTACCCCGTGAGCTTCCCGAAGATGGGCCTTGACGCCGCGCAAGCCGAAGCGCTGTCAACTCGGGCCACAACGTGCTGAAGCAGATCGATCAACGTGGGAAGCGTGTTGGTGGGGATTGCACCCGCGCAGTGCCAAACGGGGGAGCCCGCTCGCGCTCGCCGACAAGGCCTTCGCCGAGGCGCGTAGCCGCTGACACTGGTCGGCGCGCAAGCCGTTACCGAGCACGCCCTCTTTTTGTGCAGGTGGCGCTTAGCTTAGAGGAGTCCACCACCACAGCGGGATTTGTTGGTTGTCAGTCGTCGACGCTGGCACCGACGGTGTGCTCTTGAACGTCGACCGTGGCTTCGGGCGTACGCCATCCCCGGGACAGGTTGCGGCGTTGGGCGGCGCGCACGGCGCGCACTGCGTTGTCGTATTGGGTGAGCACGTGACGCCAGGACTCGTTGAGGTGGGTGCGGCCGAGGCGGTCGGCCAAGGTGACGGCTGGGATGGCGTCTAGCAGCGTATCTGCGGGACCTGACGGGGTGGCTGTAAGGGTGGTGTTCCACGGCAGGGAGGTGGTGAGCAGGTGCACCGCCGATGAGCTGGCACCGCGAGTGGTCTGCGGGTCGAGGAGGATGACTCGGGCGTCTGCGACCGCGGCGTGGCGGGCGATGGTGACCAGCTGGTCGGGTTCGGCGGCTGCGGGTTCGTCGATGACGACGATTGCTCCGGGCGGTAGTGCCCACTGCTGGTCGCTGATTTGGCGT
>CAZOIX010000139.1:0-8066 GCA_964579685.1 uncultured Mycobacterium sp. | reverse complement strand
GCGTGACCCAGCACGCCGAAATCACAACTCTTGAGGTGCGCCCGTGCCCATGTACTTGGACAGTTGGTAGTGGAGGTTGACGGTGCTGCGCTCGCGGTACGGATTGGGTTTGGTGCCCGGGAATCCGGCCGACTTCATCCCCTGCTGTACCGCTGCCATGTTCGAGAAGTCCTGCGGCAGCACGGACAACCAGTTCGGCGAGTCCTTCGGCGTGTACTGCCATTCCGTCTGCGGCTCTTCACCTTCGGGATAGAGCTCGAAGACCGCGACCTCGAAGATGCACTTGTTGGGGTCGTAGCTCGGATCGGGACGGGCGGCGTAACACAACGCGCTCGTCAGGCCCTGGCCCACCTGGAAGTTCGGGAAGATCTGCCACGCGGTGCCGCTCTGGCCCAGGATGTCGGGTGGAATGGTCGGCCAGATCACCCCGCGCTCGGCATCATCACGGCGTGCGGAGGCCAGCCAGTGCGCCAGCACCTGATCGGCCGGCGTGCCCTCCGGCAGTTCGTCGACAAGCCGCTTGGCGGCGTTGACCAGTGTCTGCGTGGTGGTCGCGTTGGTCTCTTCCATGGTGTAGACCTGCATCTCCGCAGTGGAGATACGCGGGTCGCCGGTGCCGAGCCGGATCTTCGACTTCGTCTCGTCCATCCCCTTCGGCGCGTCGTAGCCGATGTTGCTGTGCTTACCCTGCGCCTTGGCCCACCCCTTGAATTCGCCGAACTTGTTGAACTCCGGGTGCGTGGTGAACACGTGGTAGGTCTCGTTGAAGGCCTCCATCGCGACCTTCCAGTTGCAGTCGAAATGGAGCCACTTGCGCCACTTGTAACGCATGTTCTCCAGACCGAACGGATCGAGGATCTTCGCCGCGGGAAGCAGGTAGTCGGCCAGCGGCTCACAATCGGGGTCCATGTTGATGAACAGCCAGCCACCCCAGGTGTCGACCTGGACGGGCACGAGGTGGGTGTTGTCAGGTGTCAGGGCGCCCTTCCAGTCGTCTTGTTCACGGATATGCGTGCAGGCACCGTCCAAACCGTATGTCCAGCCGTGGAATCCACATACGAAGGACTTTCGCGCGCGCCCTGCGGCGTTCTTGGCACCCTCGGGATTGTCGACCAGTTTCCGGCCGCGGTGCATGCACACGTTGTGGTGGGCAACGAAGGTGTCCGCGCCGGTTCGTACGATGATGATCGAGTCATCGAGAATGTCGTAGGTCAGGTAGCTACCGACCTCGGGGATCTCCTCGACCCGGCCGACCTGCTGCCACACCTTGCGCCACAACCGGTCTCGTTCGGCGCGCGCATACTCCTCGGAGATGTACGCCTCCACGCCGATGGTGACCGGCGACGACAGGTCCTCGGCGATCTCGCCTGTCGAGTCATCCGGGTCGGCGTCGACTTCGATCGCGGCGTCGAGATCGGATTCGGTATGTGTCACTAGATCCTCCTGATTGCTTCGCGGAAGGAGTCGTCGGCGAGGAAGAGCGAGGTGTTGTCGGCGCCCAGGTGTGTCCACTTGAGGTTGAGGCCGCCGTCGACGAGCAACGTCTGGCCGGTGATATAGCTCGACAGGTCGGACAGCAGGAACAGAATGGCGCCGGCCTGTTCCTCGGGTGTGCCGCGACGCCCCATCGCGATGGCGGTGCGGTCGCGTTCCGGATCCTCGTCGACATAGGTGCGTGAGGCGGCCGTCGCCGTGACGCCGGGTGCGACGGCATTCACCCGAATGTTGTCCATGGCCAGTTCGGCGGCCATCGTCCTGGTCATCGCCACGACGGCCGCCTTGGCGGTGCCGTAGGCGATGTGAAACGGTGCGGTGTTCATCCCGCTGATCGATGAGAGCGAGACGATCGATCCTTGGTTGTGCTGCTCGCGTATCTCGGCGGCGATCGCCTGGCTCATGAAGAACGCCGTTTCTAGATTCGCGGCGAACAACGCCCGCCAGTCCTCCCGCGTCACCCGCGTCGCGGGCATCCACGTCGACGGCGCCGCCCCACCCGCGATGTTCACCAATCCGTACAGCGCGCCATCGGTGCGGCGCACCCGGTCCATGACGGCGGCGATGCCCTCGTCGGTAGACGCATCCGCGGAGACCGGGACAACCGACAAACCCTGCTTGGTCAGCGGTACGACGTGTTCGTCGAGGTTCTCCTTGGACCGGCTGACGGCGACCACGGTGGCGCCTGCCTGCGCGGCCATCCGCGTGACCGTGGTGCCGATGCCGCCACCACCTGCGCCGGACACCACGACGATGCGGCCATCCAGATTCAGAAGGTCGTTCATATTATTTGTCCGGACAAAATATGGTGCTCTGCATATTGCAGAACACTATTCCGCAGCGGTTATCGCCTCGTCAAGGTCAGCGAAGCAGCCGCTTCGGCCTATTGTCTGGACTAGGACCGCTTGATAGCGTCCGGAGTCATGACGGTTCCCGCGACGGCGCCCTCCCGGTACATCGCGACCAACCCCACCACCGCAGACGGTTGGCGGCTGGAGCGGCTCACGACACCGAGCCGGCTGTTCGGCGCCAACGGGCTGCGGACGGGTCCGGACGGGCGCATCTACGTCGCGCAGGTGACCGGCAGCCAGATCAGCGCCCTGGATCTGGCTGCGGGCGAGGTCGAGCCGATCAGTCCCAAGGGAAGCGACATCATCGCGCCCGACGATGTCGCCTTCGACTCGAGCGGCAACCTGTATGCGACCGAGGTGATGGACGGACGCGTGAGCGTGCGTGGGTCCGACGGCGCGGCTCGGGTGCTGCGCGACGACCTGCCCTGCGCGAACGGCATCACCGTGCATCAGGACCGGCTGTACATCAACGAATGTCGAGATGGCGGGCGGCTGATGGAGCTCGATCGGGCCACTGGTGCATCGCGAATTCTGTTGGAGGATCTGCCGTCACCGAATGCGATGGAGGTCGGCCCCGACGGCATGCTGTACTACCCCCTGATGACCGCCAACGAGATCTGGCGCGTCGATCCCGAAGGCGGCGAGCCGCAACGGGTGACGGGCGATCTCGGCGTCCCGGACGCGGTCAAGTTCGACTCTCAGGGCTACCTGGTGTCCACCCAGGTGGCCAGCGGACAGGTGCTGCGCATCGATCCGCGCAGCGGCGACAAAACCCTGCTGGCACAGCTCAATCCGGGGTTGGACAACCTGACCTTCGTGGGCGACCGACTGTTCGTTTCCAACTTCACCGGCGAGATCACCGAAATCCTGACCGGAGGCCAGACGCACACCGCGCTGCCCGGCGGGCTCAACTGGCCGCTCGACCTCGAGATCGGCACCGACGGTCGGCTCTACATCGCCGACGGCACCTACTTCTACGCGGTCAGCGCCGACGGCTCGCTGGACACCGTCGGGATGCTCTTCACACCCGGGTATCCCGGCTTCCTCCGGGGGCTGGCATCCGCGGACTCGGGATCCTTCGTGGTGGCGACATCGGGCGGTCAGATCGCTCGCTACCGGCCCACCGATGGCGAAACCGACTACCTCGCAGATGGATTCGATCAGCTCTATGGCGTCGCCATCGGACCGGGAGACGTCATCGTGTTCGCAGAACTCGGCACCGGCAGCGTTCACGCATTGCGTTCGGGAAACGTCGAACGGCTCGCCTCCGGCCTGCAGGACCCGGTCGGTGTGACCTTCGGGTCCGATGGGGTGCCGTTGGTGGCGGAGTCAGGCGCCGGCCGTATCGTTCGACTGAACGGTTCGGCCGAGACCGTCATCGATGGACTGCAGCGGCCGCAGGGCATCCACGTCAGCAACGGACAGCTGTACATCGTGGACGCCGGCGCGAAGGAGGTCATCGCGGTCGAGCTGGCCAGCGGTGAGCGGCGCACCATCGCCGCCGGTCTGCCGGTCGGGCCGCCGCCCGGTGTGAATCCCAAGCCGCTCAAGGGAATGCCACCGTTCTCCGGCCCGCAGGGTCCGTTCGCGGGCATCACCTCGGGTGCCGACGGCTCGTTGTTCGTGTCGGCCGACGGCGACGGCAGCGTCTTGGCGTTGCGACGCACATGACGGTCACGCCGGCTGACCACCGCTATCTCCAGGTGGCGCGCACCCTCCGCAAGGAGATCGTCGACGGGGTGTATCCCGTCGGTTCCCAGCTGCCGACCGAACAGCAGTTGTGCGAACGTTTCGAGGTCAGCCGATACACCGTGCGCGAAGCCCTGCGGCGGCTTCGCGACGACAACCTCGTCGCATCTCGTCCACGCGCGGGCACGCTGGTCGTACCTCGACCGGAGGCGAACAGCTATGCCCAGGACGTGATGTCGATCAACGACCTGCTCGCGTTCGCCTCGGGTGCGCAGCTCACGATCGAGAGCAACGCGATGGTGGTCGTCGACGAACGGCTCGCCGAGCGGACCGGACTGGACGTCGGAACGGAATGGCTCGCCGTGCGCGGCTACCGGGCCGACGGCACGTCGGCACCCGTCTGCACGACCGAGTACTACATCAACCGCGCGTTCGCCGCGGTCGGTCGCCTGCTGCAACGCCATTCGGGACCGATCTTCCCGTTGATCGAGGACCTGTTCGGAGTCAGCGTCGTCGAGGTACACCAGGAGATCTCGGCCATAGCAGTGTCGCGCGAGTTGGCCGATGCGCTCCAGGTTCAGCTCGGAACCGCGGCGCTCGAGATGCAGCGCACGTACAAGACATCCGACGGCGAGGTCGCGCAGGTCACCGTCAACACCCATCCGTCGTCGCGGTACCGCCATTCGATGACCATGCGTCGAGTGAAGGGACAGGCCGGTCAGTGAGGGTCGACGAGCAACGCGCAGCCGACGCCTACCGGCGCGGGCTGTGGGCACACGAGACCCTCGCCGATTCGCTCCGCGACGCCGCACGCACCACTGGTAACCGAACGGTGTTGGTGGACGGCGATGTTCGGCTCGACTGCAAGACTCTGCACGACCAGGCCGTCGCACTGGCCCAGGCCCTGATGGCGCGGATGCCTGCGGGCAGCGTGGTGTCGTTCATGCTGCCCAACTGGCATGAGGCCGCGGTCATCTACCTCGGCGCGACGCTGGCGGGCATGGTGGTCAATCCCATATTGCCGTCGCTGCGGGACCGCGAGCTCTCGTTCATTCTGTCAGACGCCGACAGCCGGGCGATCTTCGTGCCGTCGGCCTTCGGCAACCACGACTACGCCGCGATGCTGGACCGGGTGACCGCACACATGGCGTCTCCGCCCGACGTCATCGTCGTACGTGGTGACGGCCGCACGCCGTACCCGTCGCTGCTCGACGGCGACGGCGTGGCGGTGTTGCCGGTGCTCAATCCCGACGCAGTACGGATGATCCTCTACACCTCGGGCACGACGGGCAGCCCGAAGGGCGTGCTGCACAGCCATAATTCGATCCATGCGCTGATCCGCCAGATCGGCGAGTACTGGCGGGTGGCCGACGGCGACACGTTCCTCGTCCCGTCGCCGATCGCTCATATCGGCGGATCGATCTACGCGTTCGAATGCCCCCTACTACTGGACACCACCGCGGTGTTGATGGAGCGGTGGGATCCCGATCGTGCGGTGTCGCTGATGCTCGCGGAGCGCTGTACACACATGGCGGGTGCGACCCCGTTTCTCGACGGGCTCCTCGGGGCCACCGAGCGCGCAGGCACTCGACTGCCGGATCTCAAGGTGTTCATCTGCGGTGGCGCGTCGGTGCCACCGTCGCTGATCCGCAGGGCGGCAGACTATTTCGAGAAGGCCACAGTGACGCGGGTGTACGGATCGACAGAGGTACCGGTCACGACGGTGGGATCGTTTGACGACGTCGATCATGCAGCGGACACCGACGGTCGAGCGGGGATCGCAGAAATCACCCTGACCGAAGGTGAGATCTGCGCCCGCGGGCCACAGATGCTGGTCGGCTATCTGCACGCCGAGGACGAAGTCGCGTCGTTCGACGACGCAGGATTCTTCCGTACCGGCGACCTCGCCCGCTGGGTCGACGACGACTACCTGGTGGTGACGGGCAGGGCCAAGGACATCATCATCCGCAACGGTGAGAACATCTCCCCCAAGGAGGTGGAAGACCTCCTGATCGGGCACGCCGGTATCACGGAGATCGCGGTCGTCGGCGTGCCCGATGAGCGGACCGGCGAACGGGCGTGCGCGGTCATCGTGACCGCCGATCGACAGGCTCCCGGCCTGGACGACCTGCGCGCTCTCCTGATCGGCGAGGGGCTGGCCAAATTCAAAATCCCTGAGCAGGTTGTCATTTGGGACGCACTACCGAAGAACGACGCCGGCAAAATTCTGAAACACCAGATCCGGGCAGAGCTGATGAAGGTGGATTGACATGCAGGTTGCGATCGTGACGGGTGCGAGCAGCGGCATCGGGTTCGGATGCGCGACCAAGCTCGCCGAGGAGGGGATGACGGTACTGGGAACCGGCCGGGACGACGGCAGGCTCGCAGAACTCAAGGGCTGCGACCCCGACCACATCGAGACGATCGCCGTCGACCTGACCGCCGACGACGGGCCGCGCCGGATTGTCGACGCCGCGATGGAACGCTGGGGTCGCATCGACTTCCTGATCAACAATGCCGGAGTGGGCAGCCCCAAGCCGCTGCACGAGACCGACGACGAATCACTGGACTATTTCCTGGGTTTGATGCTGCGCGCACCGTTCCGGCTGGCCCGCGAGGCCGTGGTGCACATGAAGTCGGGATCGGCGATCATCAACGTCACTTCGACGTTCGCGGTCGTGGGCGGGTTGCGCGGGGGCGCCTATTCGGCCGCCAAGGGCGGATTGACCTCACTCACCAGACACATCGCCTGCCAGTACGGACCGCTGGGAATCCGGTGCAACGCGGTGGCACCCGGGGTGACTCTGACGCCCATGGTGGCCACCCGACTCGAAGACCCGAGATTTCGCAAGATCAATACCGAGATGACACCGTACCCGCGGCTGGGTGAGGTGAACGACATCGCAAGCACCGTCGCGTTCCTGTGCTCAGACGGCGCGAGCTTCATCAACGGTCAGGAGATCGTCGTCGACGGCGGTTGGACGTCGACCAAGTACCTCTCGGACTTCGCGCTGAACGCCGATTGGGTGGCGCGACAATCAACCTGTTCGGCCTCCTGGACCAGGCTGCCGCCCGTTTCGGTGACCGCGGCGCGGTGTTCTGCGGCGAACGTCAGTTGCATACGTGGGGCCAGCTGCGCGACCGTGCCCTGCGGTTGGCGGCCACGCTCGGGGTGCCCGGCAGCCGCATCGCGATTGCCAGCGAGAATCGCCCCGAGATCGTCGAGTTGATGTTCGCGTCATGGGCGGCCGAATGCGTGGTCGTCCCGATCAACTACAAGCTTCATCCGCGCGAGATGGTGCAGATCCTCGACGATGCCGGCGTTTCACAGGTGTTCGCGTCGCCCAAGATCGGCGCCCAACTTGCGACGGCCACGAAGGTGCCCGTCGAAATCGTGGACTCGCAGGAGTATTCGTCGCGCACGGCGAGTGCACTGGTCGATCCTCCGCGCGTCACCGACCCCGCGGCGTTGGCGTGGCTGTTCTACACCAGCGGTACCACTGGGCGCTCCAAGGGTGCGATGCTCTCACACCGCAACCTGATGGCGATGACCGTCGCCCATCTGGCGGACTTCGACGCACCCGACCACAACTGCAGCCTGGTGCACGGTGCACCGATGTCTCACGGTTCCGGTCTCTACATCGCGCCTTACGTGTTACGCGGTGCGCGACAGGTGATTCCCTCCTCCGCCGCATTCGAACCGGACGAGTTTCTGGACCTGTGCGAGCACCATCCGGGTTGCAGCGCATTCCTGGCACCCACCATGGTGCAACGACTCGTGGCGACCGGACGTTCACGCCCACACAACCTGCGTACGGTCGTCTACGGCGGCGGTCCGATGTATGTCGACAGCCTGAAGAAGGCCATGGCGGCGTTTGGTCCGATCTTCGTCCAGCTCTATGGTCAGGGCGAGGCGCCGATGACCATCACCGGTCTGCGGCGGGCCGACCATGTCGACGCCGACGACGCGATACTGGGATCCGTCGGCTACGCCCGCTCCGGCGTCGACGTCGCGGTGGTGCGCGATGACGG
>CAZOIX010000138.1:0-8098 GCA_964579685.1 uncultured Mycobacterium sp. | reverse complement strand
GTGCGGGCGCGAACGCGTCACCGTCCGGTGTGAAGAAGGCCGTCGGTGTCCTCATCGGAAGATGACGATATCGGCCGAGAGCGGCTAAGGGTCGGCGGCGTCGGCGAACTCTGGATGCTTCCTCACGTAATCGGCGACCATCGGGCACACCGGCACGATCCGCAGCCCCGCGTCGCGCGTCTGTCCCAGCGCCTCGCCGATCAGGATGGACGCCAGACCGCGTCCCTGGAATGCCTCGGCCACCTCGGTGTGCGGGAACGTTCGTCGCCCGTCGTTGTCGACGATCTCGGTGAACCCGGCGACGGTGCCGTCCACGGTGATGGTGAAGCGGTCGTCCCCCATGGCGACGGTCGTGGTCGCCCCGGTCTTGTCGGTTGCCATACCCCTTCTGTACCCGGGAAGCGGAAGATGGACCCATGTGTGATGACCGCGGCACCGCCGCAGAGGCGTTCGCGTCCAGACCCCGTGACGCCGAGGGTGTGGCGGTGGATCCGATCGTGCTCGAGCCGGTCGACGAGATCACCGTCACCACCCTGATGGACAACAGCTACGACGCGCTGATGGCGGATATGGGCCCGGCCCGCCGGACGCCGATGGGCCGGGTGCCCCCGGTGGCGGCACCGCAGTTCGAAGGCGGCCGTGCCTCGCCCGGTCTGATCGCCGAGCACGGCTTCTCCGCGCTGGTGACGACGCGTCGCGGGAACCGAACGCACACGGTGCTTTTCGATACCGGCATCTCGCCGGACGGGATGGCGACCAACTTCGCGCGGATGGATCTGGAGGCGTCGGCGATCGAGGCCGTCGTGCTCAGTCACGGCCACCCCGATCACGACGGCGGCTTCCCCGGGCTGGCCCGGCTCCGGGGCCGTAGCGGACTGCCGCTTGCCGTGCACCCGCTGGTGTTCAGCCGCCGCCGCTTCGCGCTGCCGAACGCACCGGCGATGGAACTTCCGACGCTCAGCCGCTCGGCGATCGAGGCCGAGGGTTTCGAGGTGATCGAGCGGCGCCAGCCGTCGCTGCTGCTGGACGGTTCCGTGCTGATCACCGGCGAGGTCGACCGGACCACGGAATTCGAGCGCGGGCTGCCCAACCACGAAGCGTGGCGCGACGGCCGCTGGGAGCCGGACCCGCTGCTCATCGACGAACAGGCGCTGGTGGCGCACGTACGGGGTAAGGGACTCGTGGTCCTCACCGGCTGCGGGCACGCAGGCGCGGTGAACATCGCACGGCATGCCCTGCGGCTGACGGGAGTGGACCACCTGCATGCATTGCTCGGCGGGTTTCACCTCACCGGTGCGGTGTTCGAGCCCATCATCGGACCGACTGTCGACGCGTTCCGCGAACTGAACCCCGAGGTGCTGGTTCCTGCCCACTGCACAGGGTGGAAGGCGCAGCATCGGCTGGCCGCCGCGTTACCCGACGCGTTCATCCCGAATGCGGTCGGGACCGCGTTCACATTCGCCGAGTCGGCGGCCTAACGCGCCGGGTTCTGACGCGGCCGCAGCGTTGCGTGGGGCAGGGGAGGCGCGGGCAGCCGCGCCACGGATCCGCGGTAACCGGCGACGGAGCCGAAGCGCGCGTCATGGTCCTGCCACTGCCGGCGATACGTCGCGATCTCGTCGTGGCTGCGTGCGACGAAGTTCCACCACATCACGAGCTGCTCGGGGAACGGTGTGCCGCCGAGCAGCAGCACGCGCGCCGGGCGCTCGCCGCGGTTGACGATGCGCAGGTGGTCGCACCCTGCGGCCTGGAACGCGAGATCGGCGGTGGCGAGCGCGGATCCGGCGACCTCGACGCTGCCCCGGTCGAGCAGCACACCGTGCTCGAAGGTGTGGTCGACGTCCAGCACCAGGTCGACGTTCGGCTCGAGATCGAGCTGTGCACCGAGCAGCGGCGTGAACGTGTGCACGGGGGACCGCTCTCCGGCGAGTTCGCCCAGGAAGACCCGCAGCGTGGTGCCGCCCCGGGACGCGGGCCGCGGTGCGAAGTGCGCGAAGTCGCGGCCGGTGTCGCGGTCGGCGTCGGGCAACGCCACCCACAGCTGCGCGCCGTGCAGAACGGTGGTCGCCGACGTCGACACCTCGGAGTGGCAGATGCCCGCACCGGCTGTCATCAGGTTCAGCTCGCCGGGCCGGACCATCGCGTGTACGCCCGCGCTGTCGCGGTGCTCGACCTCGCCGCTGAACAGCCAGCTGACGGTCTGCAGTCCGGTGTGTGGATGCGGCGGGACGTCCATGCCGGGTGCGCTGCGGACATCATGCGGACCGTAGTGGTCGGCGAAACACCAGGCGCCGATCAGCGAGCGCTCCCGCTGCGGCAGCGTGCGGCGGACCCGAATCGCCCGCGGTCCACCAAGGGGTACGTCGCGTGCATGCAGCACACCGGTGAATGATGATGGCGCACAGTCGACTTCCGCGGGCGCGGCGTCGGTGTTGCTCACCGGTCCAGCGTAGGCCTCACCCTGACCCGGTCATCGCCGAACGGAGCACCTCGAAATCGTGCGCGTCGATCTCGAACACCCCGAAGCGGAACTTGTAGCCCCAACGGGAGGTGTCCTCGATGAAGTCGAGCTTGTCGAGCAGCGGCCGGATGGGTGTCTCGGCGCACTCCAGGAAGTCGACGTTGCGACGCCACGGCACGAAATCGGGCGTCACCTCGGTTTGATAGGGCTCGTCGTCGGCGACCTGTCCGATGGCGGTGAAGGCCTGCAGCGGCTCACCGTCGGGGTAGTCCGTCTTCGGCGAATAGAAGATGATCCAGTCACCTCGTGCCATCTTGCGCAACATATGCGGCTTGCCGTGGTTGGCCTGCGTGAAGCGCCCACGCACCCCGCGCTGGACGTGGCCACGGCTGACCGTGTTGATCCAATTCGTCATGACCTGCACGGTAAGTGCGGGCGCCGACAGGCGGGGCGTTCATAACCACTGCCTGTGGATAACTGCGGTGCCAGACTGAGCCGGTGACGTCTACCAACGACATCTACGAGCGCCTCGGCGTACTCGAGCAGCTCGTGAAGCACCTGTACACGCAGACCGGCATTCCCATGCCGGATCTGGCGGCGCTCGCGCGCAACGAGGTGTCGGCCCGCGTGCGCGACTTGGTCGCCGCCGGCAACAAGATCGGGGCCATCAAGGCCTACCGCGATGAGACGGGCGTCGACATGACCACCGCAACCCGGGTCGTCGAGTCGCTCTACGCCTAGAACGGACTGCTGTTGGATTGCCAGCGGGCCTCTTCCGGGCGCGGCCCGTACTTACGCACATAGGCCTCGTGAATGTGGGCGTCCCGCTTCCGGCGGATCTCGTCGACGAGGTTGGGGTCCAGACGGTGCTGCGCGAGCCGGTGCCGGCGCCACACCTTGTTCAGTGCCAGCGCCATCAGAACGGCCCAGATGTAGATCGGCACCGTCATCTCGATATGGACGTACAGCGACGCCGGCAGCAGCCAGAACGGGGCGAGGACCAGCAGCGGCGGTATCGCCATGCGGAACATGTGGCGGCGTACGGCACCGTGATCGGCGAGGTCGTGGGCCACCCACTCGCGCATCGAGTCGGGAAGCCGCTTGCCGTAGCAATACGCGAGGTACTGCGCAGCGCCGGGTTTGTTCATCGGGGATCCTTTCCGTCAGCGAGCGCTCCCGCGGCCACCGCGGCGGCGTTGACGCGGGTGAGCACGCCGTGCAGGTGTTCGAGCTCGTCGAGGCCGACGCCGAGACGCTGGACCACCGCGGGCGGAATCTTGAGCGCCCGACGGCGCAGCTGGAGTCCTGACTTGGTCAGGCCGACATCGGTCGCACGTTCGTCGGCCGCGCTGCGCTCGCGGGTGATCAACCCGAGCGCCTCCAGCCGTTTGAGCATCGGCGACAGCGTCGCCGAATCCAGTTGCAACGCAGCGGCGATCGCCTTGACCGACAGCGGCCGCTCAGCATTCGACTTGTGGTGATCCCACAGTGCCAGCATCACGAGGTACTGGGGGTGAGTCAGACCGAGAGGTTCGAGCAGCGGACGGTACACCGCCAGCACCGCGCGGTTGGTGACCGCGAGCGCAAAGCACACCTGTCGCTCCAGGGCGAGGGGATCGACGTCGGCGTCCATTACCGGCACAACACCTACCCTAGCCAAATAGATAGCGTACTAACTAATAGGGTGCCATGTATCACACCTTGTTAGCATCACCACGCCATGCCTGATGAGCCGATCCGGACCGACCATGCCGAGTTGTTGCGACGCCGCGCGCTGACCGAAGACGCCGCCCGGCCCGATGCGGTCGAGCGCAGGCGGGCGCGCAACGGCCGCACCGCCCGCGAGAACATCGCCGACCTCGTCGACACAGACTCCTTCGTCGAGTACGGACGGTTCGCGATCGCCGCCCAGCGGCACCGCCGCGATCTCGCGGATCTCATCGCGCGCACCCCCGGCGATGGGCTGGTGGCGGGCACCGCGCGCATCAACGGCGACCTCTTCGGCGACGACCGCGCGGCGTGCGCCGTGCTGTCCTATGACTACACCGTGCTCGCGGGCACTCAGGGCGCGCTGGGCCACCGGAAGAAGGACCGGCTCTTCGAACTGATCGAGCGGATGCGGTTGCCGACGGTGTTCTTCGCCGAAGGCGGCGGCGGGCGACCGGGGGATACCGACTACCCGAGCGTCTCCGCGCTCGACGCGCGTGCGTTCAAGCTCTGGGCAGCGCTCTCGGGTCTGGTGCCACGCATCGCGGTCGTCAAGGGGCGCTGCTTCGCGGGCAACGCCGTGATCGCCGGGGCGTCCGACCTGATCGTCGCCACCGAGGACACCTCGATCGGGATGGGCGGGCCTGCCATGATCGCAGGCGGCGGCCTCGGTGACGTCCACCCAGACGAGGTCGGCCCGATCGGCATGCAGGAGCCCAACGGCGTGGTCGACGTCGTCGTCGCCGACGAGGCCGCGGCGGTGGCCGTGACGAAACGCCTGCTCGGTTACTTCCAGGGCACCACCGCCGCGGGTCATGCCGGTGACCAGACACCCCTGCGCACAATGGTTCCCGAGCGTGCGCGCCGTGCCTACCCGGTGAACCCGATCATCGAGACGCTGGCCGATGACGGGTCGGTGACCTTCCTGCGGCCGCGGTTTGCCGCCGAGATGGTCACCGCACTGGCCCGAATCGACGGTCGGGCCGTGGGCATCGTCGCGAACAACAGCATGGTGATGGCCGGGGCCATAACGGCCGCGGCATCCGACAAGGCGGCGCGCTTCCTACAACTGTGCGACGCGTTCGGGTTGCCCGTCGTTTCCCTCATCGACTGCCCGGGCTACATGGTGGGACCGGCCGCGGAGGCCGAGGCCCTGGTGCGACGCGCGTCGCGGATGCTGGTTGCCGGTGCCGCGATGAGCGTGCCCCTCGTCGCGGTCGTGTTGCGCCGCGGCTACGGACTGGGCGCGCAGGCGATGATGGGCGGCAGCCTGCACGAACCCGTGCTGGCCGTCGCCTGGGCGGGAGCCCATCTCGGCCCGATGGGGCTCGAAGGTGCGGTCCGATTGGGACTGCGCAAGGAACTCGAGGCGATCGCCGACGACGAGGAACGAGAAGAACGTGTCCGCCAGGCGACCGCGGCGGCGCAGGACAATGCCAAGGCGCTCAACGCCGCTGCGCTCTTCGAGATCGACGATGTGATCGATCCGGCCGACACCCGGCGGCTCATCATCGACACGCTGGCCGCGGCCACCATGCATGAACACCGCCGCGCCGGTCGCCGCTTCGTGGACACCTGGTAGCCGCCCGCCGCCAACCCCCCGATGCGGCGGCGGGCGACATGATCAGGCGGATTCGGCGTAGTAGTAACGACGGGCCCGCACCTGTTGGCCATGGCGTTCGGCGAGCGACCGCAACTGGCGCAGGGCAAACGTGCGGCCCCGGCCGCCTTCCGGGATCACGATGCCTGCCCACAGCCCTTCCGCCCGTGGCAGCTCACACGCTTCACGCGCGCACAGCCACCGGCGGGGACAGGCCCGGCAGATCGCCTTGGCGGTGTCGTCGGCCGACGTCGTCCATCGTTCGGGATCACGCGTGCAGGCGCCGACCGGCGGCTCGTCTCCGTGTGTTGTGTGCATCCCCATTGCCCCTCCGTGCGTTCTGCGGTCGATGTGCCGCGGGATGACGAAAGGCTAACCAACAAACCGTAGCAATGCAACAGTTATCGCTATGACAACGACTCGCGCGGGCCCCACGTTGTCACGAAGGATGGGGCCAGAATCGCTGATTACCGCCGATGACATGCGTGATTATCTGAACGTGCCAACCACGCCAACTCAACAAACCGTAGCGGGAGCGCCATGCCAGGGGGAACAGAAGGCATAGCTTCGCCACGGATTCGTGGCAGCCACGCGGGGCCAAGTCGTAGCGGCGGCACGAACGACCGCTACGATTGCCTCGCCGCTCCGCCCGTGAGTTTCTCGAGGAATGCCCGCAGATGACCGATCCGGAGTCGACCGAGCAGGCGACCGAGGCGCTGGAGCAGGGGATGCTGCGCGCAGGTGCGGCCGCCGCGGCCCGACGCCGCGAACTCGACATCAGCCAGCGCCGCCTGGCCGCGGACGGCATCATCAACGCCGGCGCGCTGATCGCGTTCGAGAAGGGCCGCAGTTGGCCGCGCGAGCGAACGCGAGCAAAGCTCGAAGAAGTACTGCAGTGGCCGGCGGGAACCATTGCGCGGCTGCGGCGGGGAGAGCCGGTCGTCGTCGATCACCGCGTCGCATCGCCCGGCCGGGCCGGCGACGATATTCCGCTGATCGCGCAGGCGGTGGTCACCGCGGTGAACACCCTCGGCACGGCGATCGACGCGTTGCCGCCCGCCGACGATCCCGACTTCACACCACGAGCGACGAAGATCTTGGCCGACCTGCGCCAACTCGAGGCCGTCGCAGCACGAGCCGCTCGGATCAGCAAGGTTTCGCCGGCATTGATCAGGGCGCTCAGTGCGGTGCGCACCCGCTATGACGACCTCATGATGCGCGCCGCTCGTGCACCGCACGCCACGGTCGGGCAGCGGCTGTATGCCGCTCGGCGTGGCGCGAACCTGACGATTCTCGAAACCGCCCAGGCTGCAGGGGTTTCCGAGGTGGACATCATCGGTGCGGAGGCGGAGGAACCCGTACCCGCGGCCGCTGTCGTCGAGATCGAGGCATTGATCGAGCAGCTGAGCTAGGTCTCAGCGGCGCTCTCGGTGGCGATCATCGTGCGACGGATAGTACTCGGCGAGCGCGGCGGCGACCTCGACGAAGCGGCGCCTCGTCGCGGGCGACATCTCGCCCGTACGGTCGATGACTCCGCCCGGACGCAGATGGCCATCGAACGGTACCTCCACGACCACCTGGCCCTGACCCGAGAACTGTTGCGCCAGAATCGAACGCGTGCGCTTGTCGGCGTGCCCGTCGGAGTCGTTGAGGACGACGACGGTGCGGTGCAACAGCCCGGTGAGCCCGCGGGCGGCCAACCAATCCAACGTCTGCCCGGCGACCGCCGCGCCGTCCACCCACGGCGAGGACACGACCACCAACGCGTCCAGATCGCGCAACACCTCCTGGGTGACGGGCGTGTCCATGGTGGAGCTGCAGTCGACGACCGAGATCGTGAAGTACCGGTCCAGCCTCGAGGTCGCCTCCCGGTAGATCGCCGGATCCAGGACCCGGCGGCGAGCCGGAGTGCCCTCGCCGGCCAACACGAACAGGCCGGCGGCATTGTTGCCCACCCGGTTGCGGATGTCGGCGAATGTCTCGAGGTGCTGGTCGGCGGCGAGCTCCCAGTAGGAGCCCTGCGCGCGGGGATCGACGCGGCTGCCGAGCTTGCCGAACGCGGTGTCGGCATCGATAGCCACGACACGGTCGTCCTGACGCAGTTCGGCGAAAACCGATCCGATACTGGCCGACACCGTCGTCTTGCCGACGCCGCCCTTGCCCATCACGCCGACCTTGAAGTGCCCGCGAAGCGGTGCACGGACCTTCGCTTCGAGCTGAGCTTGTCGGGTTTCGTTCGGCCCCCGCCCGAGATTGACGATTCCGAAGGTCGCCTTGTACAGCGCGAAACGCCACCCGCGACTCGGGGGCACACGACGCGGCCGAACCAG
>CAZOIX010000137.1:0-8145 GCA_964579685.1 uncultured Mycobacterium sp. | reverse complement strand
CCTGGGTGCCCTCGGCGTGCTCACCCATCGGTGGGCCGTCACGACGTAGGGAGAGCCCGCAGCCAGGCGAGGTTAGGCTAAATTAACTTTCCGTGTCGAAGCATGTTGTCGCGGAAAACGCCCAGGTTGGCTATGCAACGTAGTCCGGAATGGTTGCGCAAGTTCCACAATCGGGACTCGACCGACCGACCGACACTGCTGATCTTCCCGCACGCGGGTGCCGGAGCCTCCTGGTACAGGCAGTACTCCAAGGTGTTGAGCGAGGATTTCGAAGTCATCGCGTTCCAGTACCCGGGTCGGCAGGACCGCGCGGGCGAAGCACCGTTGACGTCACTTGAGGAGATCGCCGCCGGCGCCTTCGCCGATTTCGTCGCGTCCGACGCCCATCGCGGGGAGCCCGTCGCGACGCTGGGCCACAGCATGGGCGCGCTGGTCTCGTTCGAGTTCGCCAGGCTCGCCGAGACCGCCGGGATCGAGGTGCGCCGGCTCACCGTCTTGGCGGCCGTGGCCCCGCACCGTGCCGCGAGCAAGCCGGCGGCGCCCAAGGACGACCAGGGTCTGCTGGACCATCTGCGGTGGCTCGGCGGCACCAATGCCGACGTGATCGCCGACCCCGAACTCGTCACCATGACCTTTCCCGTCGTCAAGGCCGATCACCTTGCAGCGGAGACATATTCGTGCGACCGGACTGCGCGAATCGCTGCCCCGATCCAGGTGATCGGCGGCGACGAGGATCCGATTGTCTCGATGGCGGACCTGGACGGTTGGCGCGAGCACAGCGATGACGTCGAGGTGACGATGTTCGGCGGAGGTCACTTCTTTCTCCTCGACCATGTTGCCGATATCAGAGAGCTGTTGTGCCAGAGCAGGATTGGCCGATGACCTCGTCGACCACCAATACGATCGTCATATCGGGGATGTCTGTGGAGGCGCCGGGTGGTGTGCGCACACCGTCGGAGTACTGGACCGCACTGAGCGAATCGCGCGAGCTGATCGGTCCGCTTCCGCGCGATCGGGGATGGCCGCTGGACGACATGATGTCGTTGTCGCGTCTGGACGGGTGGGCCGACGTGTGCGACGCGGGCGGGTTCCTGGAGAATCCCGGCGCGTTCGATCCGGTCTTCTTCAATATCAGCCATGGTGAGGCGGCCGTCACCAGTCCGCAGATCCGCCTCGCGATGCGGGCGGCATGGAAGGCGCTGGAGAACGCCGGGATCAATGCCGCCGCGCTCGACGAAGAGGAAGCCGGCTGCTTCGTCGGGGCGTATCCGACGGAATACGGACCGCCCGGCGCGCGGGCCGACGAGTACAGCGGGTACCGCACGGTCGGCCTGGTCACCGACAGCATCGCCGGACGGGTATCGCATTCGCTCGGCCTCGCCGGGCCATCGGCGACCGTCAATACCGCGTGTGCCTCCTCGCTGACGGCACTTCATCTGGCGGCGTCTGCGGTGCGCAACGACGAATGCGACTGGGCGCTGGCCGGGGGCGTGTGCGTGATGGGCTCGCCGGTGATCATCTACGACTTCGCCAAGCACAATGCCCTTGCGGCCGACGGGCATTGCCGTGCCTACGCCGACGATGCCTGCGGCACGGTGTGGGGCGAGGGCGCCGGATTTGTCGTTGTCGAACGGGAGTCCCGCGCGCGGCGCCTCGGACACCGGATCTTCGGCCGCATCCTGGCCAGCCACTACAACCACAACGGCAAGGGAAAGGCGATTCTGACCCCGCGCGCCGACGCGCAGGAGAAGCTGATTCGCCGGGTCATCGAGGCGGCCGGCATCGAACCCGTGGACATGGGAATCATCGAAGGACACGGCACGGCCACCCGCGCAGGAGACCGGGCCGAACTCACCGCCTTGCTGAACACCTACGGTGCCGCGGGTTCGACCGCGTTCGTCGGATCGGTGAAGTCCAACATCGGCCACACCCAGGCCGCAGCCGGAATGCTCGGCCTGATCAAGGTGCTGCTCGCGGGATGGCACGGCCAGATCCCCGCATCGCTGTTCACCGACAACCCGACCACCCAGGTGGATTGGGACCGATCGAGCCTGCGACTGGCCGCCAAATTGCAGCCGTGGGAACCGAACGGCGGCAACCGGTACGGCGCCGTCTCCTCGTACGGGGCCGGCGGGGTCAACGCACACACCATCATCGGTATGCCGGTCCGAGAGGGGCACGACGATTTCTGACTACCGGTTGCCCGACGGAACCGTTCCGGTCCTGCTGTCGGCGGACACGCCGAGCCTGCTGCGCGCCGAGGCCGCCGCACTGTCGGACTATCTCCACGAGCGCCCCGCTGTGCCACCGGAACGCGTGGCCGACATGCTCTTTCGCACCCGGGCCGCACGGCGGTACCGCGCGCTGTCGATGGTGACCGAGACCGACGACCTCTTCGACGCCCTGCGGTGCGTGGTCGACGGCCGCGAGCACCCCGCGGTGGTGCGCGGTGACACGGCCGCGGCGGCGCACCGGCTCGCATACGTCCTGCCGGGCCAGGGCGGGCAGCGCCAGGGCATGGGCGGCGTCTTCTACGCATCGGCGCCGGCCTTCCGCGCGGAGGTTGACCGCTGCCACGATCTGTTCAGCGACCTGTTCGGTGCATCGCCCAAGGACTATCTACTGGGCACTGGTGACACCGGCGATGGCACCACGGTCGTGCAGTCGGCGTTGTTCATGCAGATGGTTGCGCTGGGCGCGATGTGGCGGTCGGTGGGCGTCGACGCGGATGCCGTCGTGGGCCACAGTCAGGGCGAGATCGCCGGCGCCTACCTGGCGGGGAAGATGACTCTCGAGGATGCCGTGCTGATCGTCGGCACGCGGGCGCGCGCGGTCGAGAACATCTCATCGGATGAGTACTCGATGGCCGTGGTGGCCGCCGACCGTGACGAGTGTGAGAGCGTGCTGGCCCGGCAGTCCGGGTGGGCGCAGGTGTCGGTGATCAATTCACCACGGTTGGTGGGCATCTCCGGGGACCGCGCCACCGTTGCGGCAGCGGTGGAAGCGTTGGATGCGGCAGGCCGGTTCACCCGGCTGCTCCCGGTTCGCTATCCGGCGCACACCAGCCTGGTGAACCAGTTTCGAGGCGAGATCGAGGCGGCGGTGCGCGCACGGGTGCGTAACCCGCGATTCCTGCACAGCGATGTCGACTGCATCGGATCGACTCTGGGCGAATCCGTCACATCGGACATCGACCCGGCCGAGTACTGGTTCTGGAACCTGCGCAACACCGTCCGGTTCGACCGCGCCGTCGCGACGGCCGTATCGGAGGGCATCGACACGTTCGTCGAACTCGCCGAGCATCCGACGTTGCAGTTCGCCCTGCAGGAGAACCTCGACGGTCTGGGCGCGCAGTCCGCAACCGTCGTCGGCACCTCCTGCAGAGGGGCGATCGACCTGACGGAGTTCGCGCGTAACCTCGGCGTGCTGGCGGTCAACGCCATCGACTACCGATGGGACGCATTGCGCACGGAATCCGCCGGCGCCCCAGTGCTTCCGCTGTTGAGTTTCCCGAACACGCAGATGAACGAGTCGGCGTTGTGGTTGCCCTACCACGGTGATTTCGCACCACCGCACGCGACGGCCCCGTCGGTGCCCGTCCACGACGCTGCGCGTGCCCAGGTGATCGTCGAGGAGTGGACCGCGCTGACACGGCGCTCGATGGTCGCGCCGCGGCGCCTGGGCGTCATCGATCGCACGGGCGGCGGCGATCTCGCGCCCGCTTTGTGTGCGTACGCCGAGAGCCAGGATCTGTGCGCGCGATTGATCACCCGGCCCGAGGAGATCGTCGGCGACATCGACTCTCTCGTCGTGGTGGCTCCCCGGCTGGACGACATGACGCAGGCGGACGCCGCCCGACACGTCACGGAGTTCTTCGCCGACCGGCCATGGTGGTTGACGCCCGCGGACATGCCGAAGGACTACTGGCTGGTCACCGTCGGCGGTGAGGTCGCGGTGCCCACCGACCACCCACCGCATCCGGTTCCCGCCGCCCTGAGCGCCGGATTCCGTTGCCTCGGTGGCGAATACCCGGACACCTCCTTCCGCCACCTGGACCTGTCGCCCGAGAACGCTCGCCCGGAGTCGGCCAAGGCGATTCTCGCGGCGCTGCACACCGCGGACGAGCCGGAGCTGGCGATGCGGGACGGCGATCTGTACGCGAAACGGTTGATCGCCACCGACACCGAACCGGCCGCCACATCGCTGGCGGGTCTGCACGTCCTGATCACGGGTGGCACGGGCCACGTCGGTCTGGAGTTCTGCGAACATGCGGTACGAGAGGGCGCACGGCGGATCACCCTGGTCAACAGGTCGGGGGAGACGCGCGCGACCGGCGAGCGGCTGCGCCGCACCAACGCGTCCGGCAACGCCGAAATCCGGCTGATCGCGTGCGATATCGCCGATGTGGCTGAGGCGCGGCGGTTGGCCGACGACATCGGTGATGACCCCGTCGACCTCGTCATCCACGCCGTGCTGGACCGGGCAGGCGCGGCCGCCATGGACCTGGCCGACCTGACCGAAGCGAAACTTCACAGCGCGCTGGGCGGCAAGGTGGTCGGCATCTCGCACGTCCTGGACGCACTCACCCTTGCCGGTGACTGCCGGGTGATCATGTGTTCGTCGACGGCCTCGGTGCTCGGGGGCCGGGGCAAGATCGCGTACGCGGCGGCCAACCGAATGCTCGACGCGCACGCACTACGGTTACGCGCTGAAGGCCGCGACTGTGTGTCGGTGCAGTGGGGTCAGTGGGAGGTGTATCAGGGCCAGGACAACGCGGACATCGCGAACCTGGCTGATATCGGCTACCTTCCGATGCGCTCAGCGGACGCTATCGCGTTCGGCCTGAGCGGATTACCCGGAAACGCCGCGGTCGCCGCCTTCGACTGGGACCGCGCCCGCGCGGCGTTCGCGGCGCTGGGTTACGGACCGACGCTGTCACGACCAGCCAGCGCACAGGCCACGCGGACGACGGATTTCGCACCGGCAGCCGAGAAGGCCGACATGCCGGAGCGGATGCTGCGGGTGCTGGCCGAGGCGATCGGGGCCGACGACCCGCAGGCACTCGACAGCACGGTGCCGTTGGTGGCATTGGGGCTCGACTCGCTGACCGCCCTACATCTGCGTCGTCGGCTCAAGACCGAATTCCGTTGTGAAGTAGCTGTTTCTGAGCTACTGGGCGGAGCGACACTCGACGACGTCGTGAAAATGGTGGCGGCAGGGCCGGAAGGCGCGGCCACCGCCGACCTCGACATGAGCCGGATCTCTTCTGCTCGCGCGGATCTGGACCTGTTCGGATTGGGCGCCATCCGGCGCGTGCTGGAGCCGGTACTGGGCGACGGTGGCACACACTCGGCAGACGAGATCGCCGAACGCCTGCAGTTCTCCGAGCGGCACCGCTGGGTGTTGCGGCAGTGGTTGCACGAGCTGACCAGCCGCGGCTTCGTGCATCACGACGGCGGATACCGTTGGGCCCGAACGCTGCCCGCGCCGACCCGTTCGGGCCTGGTCGAGGTGTGTTCGGACCTGGGATATCCGCCGCCCTTCGGGCAGTTCCTCGACGACGCCGGCAGGCACTTGGCCGACCTGGTCGCCGATCGGGTCAGCGTGCAGGAGCTGCTGTTCCCCGACGGATCGACCAGTAGGGCCGACGCGTTCTACCGCGACAATGCGATCAGCCGCTACCTCAACCTCGGCGCCCGTTCGGCCGTCGCCGACGCCGTGAAGCGGATCGCGCCAGGACGGTCGCCGGTGCGCATCCTCGAGCTCGGCGCAGGCATCGGAGGCATGACCGACGACATCGTGGCTGGGCTGGACGGACTGCCCGTCGACTATCACTTCACCGACGTCTCGCCGTTCTTCCTCAACGCGGCTCGCACGAGGTTCGCAGAACAACCATGGATGCGGTTCGGCACCGTGGACCTGAACGACGATCTGCGCGCTCAGCCACCGTGCGACATCGTCGTCGCCGCCAATGTCGTGCACAACGCCCATGACGTCGGCCGGACCCTGACGGAGATCCACGACCTTCTGCGCCCCGGCGGCGCGGTCGTCTTCATCGAGGTGTGCAAGGCGCACTGCCCGTTCATGACCTCGGTGTACTTCCTCATGTCACCGCCTGCGGGTAAGCCGCAGGTCGGTCTGACCGACGTGCGCGCCGGAACCGACAGGATCTTCTTGACCCGCGACGAATGGCACGACCAGCTGGCCGCCGGCGGTTTCACCGTCACGCAGACGCTGCCGCGGGCCGAGGATCCGCTGTCGATGCTCGACCAGTACGTCTTCACCGCACAACGCGCTTAGCTGGTCATCTATTGGGACGAGTCGGTGACCAGCGGTAAACTGGGTGCGGTCCGGCCAACACCGCCGCCAGAACCCAGAAAGCAGGCAGAAAGCCCCACGTGACGCCCAGCGAGACGAACGCTGACTCCGACGCGACCGTTCGCAGCAGCATCGATGTTCCGCCCGACCTCGTCATGGGTCTGCTTGGATCTGCCGACGAGAACCTGCGCGCACTCGAACGCATCCTGGCGGCCGACATTCATGTCCGCGGCAACGCGCTCACCCTGTCCGGGGAGCCGGCCGATGTCGCGTTGGCCGAGCGGGTGATCTCTGAATTGATGGCGATCGTGGCCAGCGGCCAGCGGTTGACGACCGAGGCCGTCAGGCACAGCGTCTCGATGCTCACCGGAACCGGCAACGAATCGCCGGCCGAGGTGCTGACCCTCGACATCCTGTCGCGGCGCGGTAAGACGATCCGCCCGAAAACGCTGAACCAGAAGCGCTATGTCGACGCGATCGACGCGCACACCATCGTCTTCGGCATCGGTCCCGCCGGTACCGGCAAGACATATCTGGCAATGGCCAAGGCGGTCAACGCATTACAGTCCAAACAGGTCACCAGGATCATCCTCACCCGACCGGCGGTCGAGGCCGGCGAGCGTCTGGGCTTCCTGCCCGGCACGCTGAGCGAGAAGATCGATCCGTATCTGCGTCCGCTGTACGACGCGCTCTACGACATGATGGATCCCGAGTCGATCCCAAAGCTGATGAACGCCGGCATCATCGAGGTCGCGCCCCTGGCGTACATGCGGGGACGCGCGCAGCCGCTGTCTACCAAGGTGTTGACGCCGGAGGGGTTCCAGGCCATCGGAGACCTCGAGGTTGGTGACCTCGTCATCGGATCTGATGGGCAACCGACCCGAGTGCTCGGCGTCTATCCACAGGGTTTCAAGGAGATCTACCGGGTCCACACCCAGGACGGCGCATCGACGTTGGCGTCCGGTGACCACCTCTGGTCTGTTTATACCCGCGATGACCGCCGCCGGGGTAAACCGGCGAGGGTATTGCAGACGAAGGAAATGATCGGCAATCTTCGAGCAGCGCATTACCATCGCTACGAACTTCCGCTGTTGAGCGAATCGGTGAATTTCGAGCCGCAGCAGGTACAGCTCGATCCCTACGCGCTCGGTTTACTGCTGGGTGACGGGTCCTTCTCGAGCACTACTTCGCCGTCATTCGCCACCGCTGATCCAGAGCTCGTCGACGAGCTCGTACGCCGCATCCCTGGGATCGCGGCGAGGCGAAAATCTGAGATTGACTACGTCCTCGTCAGCGAAGCCGGCAACTGCGGCGATACAACAATCAAGAATCCAATCACCAATGCGATGCGCGACTTGGGGCTTGCGGGGGCGAGATCCGACGCCAAGTTCGTGCCGAGGAAGTACCTCTTCAACACGGCTGCCATCCGATTGGCTGTCCTGCAGGGTCTCTTCGATTCCGATGGTGGTCCAGTCTGCCAACAGGGACGGACATGTCGCATTCAGTTCACGACAATTTCGGATCGCCTGCGTGATGACGTGATTTTCCTCGTCCGGTCGATCGGCGGGGTCGTCTACACGCGCACTCGTAAGGCAGAGGGCCGCAAACCGGGCTTGGCGCGTGGTCGCGAAGTCCATCATCGGCACGACGCGCACGTTCTCGACATTCGGCTGCCGGAGGGTGTCCGACCGTTTCGTCTCGCACGAAAGGTCGCGAAGTACGACGCCACGGGCAGCGGCCATCCGAAGCGTTACATCGATCGAATCGAGTCGGCCGGGACCGAAGAGGCAGTTTGCATCCAGGTGGCCGCTGCCCGTGGCGTCGTAC
>CAZOIX010000136.1:0-8170 GCA_964579685.1 uncultured Mycobacterium sp. | reverse complement strand
ACCGCCCTGTTCAGCGCATCTTCGTCCAAGAAGGCCAGCATCGCCTTGCCGACCGCCGCGCAATGTGCCGGCTGGCGACCACCGACCCGGGTGGGGATCGCGGCCATCATCCGGTCGCCGATCTTCTCCAGGTAGACCACGTCCGAGCCGTCCAGCACGGCGAGATGGACGACCAGCCCTGTCGCGCGGTGCAGGTCGTGCAGCAACGGGATCGCTGCGCGGTGTAGCCGGTCCTGGTGCACCGCGAGCGAGCCGAGCTCGACGAGCCGCATCCCCAACTCGTAGTCGCGGCCGCTGCGGCGCAGCCAGCGCAGCGCAACCAGTCGCTCGAGCATGCGGTGCGCCGATGAGCGGGGTAGTCCGGTGCGGCGCACGATCTGCGCCAGCGTGAGCCGTCCCGGTCCGTCGAAGGCGTCCAACACCAGCGACACCCGGTCGATGACGGCACTCGGGGTGGTGGCTTCGACGGTCATGGCGCCTCCTCGCGCATATATGACTAATAGAAATATGCCTATTTGTAGCACACTGGTGTGGCGGCTGTCACGTATGGCGTTGCGGGCCGCCGCCGAGAGTCGGGAAAATGACGAAAAGCACGCGGATTCCGTGATCTTCCCGACCCTCGGTGAAAAGGGGGAAGGGATCAGCCCTTGGCTGCGGCGCGGCCGGCGCGTCGGCCGTAGAAGCTGCCGTCACCCAGCGAGATCCCGCTGGCGTAGCCCCACGCCGCCACACCGGCGGCACAGCGGCCCGCGGCGTACAGGCCGGGGATCGGTTCGCCGCTGACGTGCAGCACCTCTGCGTCCAATGTGGTCTGTAGGCCGCCCAGCGTGAAGCCGCCACAGCTGGAGCGCATATCGATCGCTCCGACGGGCGTGCCGATCGGCTTCAGCCATTCGGGCTTCTTGTGCAGCAGTGGATCTTCGCCCCGTGCTGCGTGGTCGTTGTACGAGCTGATCGTCGCCTGCAGGGATCCGGTGGGGAGCCCGATCTCGGATTCGAGCTCGGCGACCGACTCGCAGACCCACGTTGCCGGACGTTTCAGGAACGGAGTCGGGGAGGTGGCGGCCATCGCCTCCTCCTGTGCGTCGCCGTCGATGATCAGGAACGCGGTGTCGTCCTGGTGGTACAGCGTGAGCTGTCCGATGCGGCCGGAGTACATGTCCTCGGGGACATAACGCTGTCCGCGGCCGTTCACGAGGATGCCGCGGACCGTCTGTTGGGGGTCGATCAGGAATGCCACCTCGGTGGCGTCCATGTGCGACAGGTCCGCGCCGAGCGCCTGGGCCATCCGGATCGCTTGCCCGTCATGCTGTTCGATCGATGCGGCAGGACGCCCCACCAAACGCGGCGCGTACTGGGCCAGCATCGCGTCGTTGTAGGCGAAACTTCCCGCGGCCAGGACGACGCCCCGGCGCGCGCGGATCGCGACGGTCTTCCCGTACTGGCGGGCGACCAGTCCGGCCACGCGGCCGTCGGACTGCACCACCAGTGACGACGCATGGACGTCGTACTCGGCGCGCACGCCCAACGACGTCGCGGTGTCGACCATCGACTTCATCAACATCCAACCGGCACTGGCTTCGCCGGCCTTCTTGTTGGCCATCTGAGGGATATGGCCGCGCGGAGCGGGTTCGGCGATCGTGTTGAACGGATAGGCGTTCTCCCCGCCGGTGAACATCAGGCCCTGGTCTCCCGGTGGCTCCCAACCCGGTTCCCCCCAGAATTCAGGCTTGAACGGGACACCACACCGCACCAGCCAGTCGAAGTGGTCGACGCTGCCAGCGCAGTAGTCGGCAACCCGGTTCGCGTCGGCGCCCGGCCCCATCGCCACGTTCAGGAACGCAGCCATGTTGTCGACGGAATCGTCGAAGCCGCAGGCCTGCTGGATCGCGGTGCCGCCGCCGAGGTAGATGAACCCGCCTGCCATTGCAGCGGCGCCGCCCCACCCGCCGGTGCGCTCCAGGACGAGGACGTCGGCGCCTACCGAGGCGGCCTCGACCGCCGCGGCCACACCCGCGATGCCGTACCCCGCGATCACGACATCGGCGTCGAAATCCCAACTCTCGATCGCATCGACTGGCCTGGGGTAGACGTCGGTGTCCATCCGCTACATCCGCATCGCGGCAGGCGGCTCACCGAGCCACTGATGACCCCAGTAGCTGTCGGCGGTGATTTCCTCTGCCGTGTAATACGTTTCGTCGACCCGCATACCGTCGGTGCCGAACTCGATGTCCCAGTCGCCGGGTGTACGGACGTAGAAGGACACCATCTTGTCGTTGGTGTGGCGGCCGAGCGTCGAGGACAGCTGGAAGCCCTCGGCGTTGACCCGGTCCAGCGCCTGCCCGACCGCGTCGAGGCTGTCGACCTCGACCATGACGTGGACGAGGCCGGGCTTGTCCTGATTCAGCGACGGGCAGATCGCCAGGCTGTGATGGCGCTCGTTGATGCCGAGGAACCGCACGCGTATCGGACCGAACTCGGGCGGTGCGGGCACCCGGAAGGCGCCGCGCGAGCGGAAACCCAGGACACCGGTGTAGAAGTCGAACAGCCCGTTGGCATCGAGCGCGGGCACCACCACATGGCCGAGACCCTGTGCGCCGGTGACAAATCGGGCCCCGAACGGGGTGATCACCGGGCTGTGATCGAGCACCGCACCGTGGAAGACCTCCAGCGTCGTCCCCGCGGGGTCGTCGAACGTGATGACCTCCTCGACCCTGCGTTCGTCGGCCTCGGCGGCGGACAATTCCTTGACGACGACACCGGCGGCTTCCAGCGTGGCCTTGATCTCTTCCAGCGCCGCGTGGTCGCGGACCTCCCAGCCGACGGTCAGCACCCGGTCGACGTCGCCGGGCACGACAATGATGCGGGCCGCGCGCTCGTCCATCCGCAGATACAGCGCAGACGGGTCCGGTCCGGTGCCCTGCGCGAAACCCAGCACGCCGAAGGCGAACTCGCGCCACCGATCGATGTCACTCGCGGCGACGGTGATGTAGCCGAGGCTCTTGAGAATGCTCATCGGTCAGATCAGCGCCCGCAGCGGACCCTCGGGATCCACGCCGAGCGAACTCAGCGCCGATGCGTGGTACGGCGTGCCGGGCACATGGATCGCATGCGCCTGACCGACGTGCACGTCGCGCCAGTACCGCTGAAGTGGCTTGTCCATCCGCGCGGCATTGCCGCCGCAGCGGGCGAAGATCTCATCGACTGCGGACACCGCCCGCCACACCGCGCGCACCTGGGTACGCCGGCCCGCCGCGCGGATCTCGAACGGCACCTCGTCACCCCTGTCGACGATGTCGTAGATGCGGTCGGCGTTGGCCAACAGCTCCTGGCGCGCGGCGTTGATGTCGGCTGCGGCTTCGCCGATGGCGTACATCACGTACGGGTCGTCCTTGATCGCGACACCGCTGGAATTGACTCGCTCACGCTGATAATCCAGTCCGGCCGCGAGCGCACCCTCAGCGATCCCGATGGTCGCTGCGCTGATGCCGAGTGGGAACATCGTCGACCACGGCATGAGGTAGAGGGTTTCCGTCATGCCGGCCTCCCGCTGCGCGGTGCCGTCCATCACCTTCATCGCGTCCATGGTGCGATAGGACGGAACGAAGGCGTCGGAGACGATGACGTCCTTGGACCCGGTTCCACGCAACCCCACCACATCCCACGAGTCCTCCACGATCTCGTAGTCCTTGCGGGGCAGGATCATGTGCAACATCTGCGGGGGCATCAACGGCCTGCCCTCGGCGTCGCCGAGCATCGCGCCGAGGAAGATCCAGTCGCAGTGGTCGGTGCCCGAACTGAACTGCCAGCGGCCGTTGAAGATGTAGCCGCCATCGACCGGCTTGGCGACCCCTTGCGGGGCGTACGGCGAGGCGACCCACGTGTCGACGTCGTCGGCCCAGATCTCCGCAGCCACCCTCGGGTCGGCGTAGGCCAGCTGGTAAGGGTGGACGCCCACCACACCGTTGATCCACCCGGCCGAAGGGTCCAGCGCCGCGGTCGCCATCACGGTCTCCGCGAACTCGCGGGGGTGCACTTCCAGCCCGCCGTGGCTCTTGGGTTGCAGCAAGCGGATGTGGCCCGCCGCCTTCATCATCTTCACCGTGTCGTCGGTGAGCTTTCCGATCTTCTCCGCCTCGACGGCCTGCCCCTTGAACTGGTCGGCCAGGTCGCTCAATCGGTCGAGTACCCGCTCGGTCATGCTTGTCGTCCTTACTGTGTGGGCTTGATTCATGGTCTACCTCACCTGCCCGTGACGGCGCAGGCAATCCCGGTCAGCGGAACCGGCGCGTCAGAACTCGATGTGCACGGTGTCGGATACGGGTCTGGCCTGACAGGCCAGAATCAGGCCGGCCTGACGGTCCTCGGGTCCGAGAACATCGCTGGCCGCCATGTCGACCTCGCCGCAGACGACGCCGCACACGCAGGAACCGCAGCGCCCCTCGCGGCACGAGTACGGCACATCGATGCCCGCCGCGAGCAGCACGTCGACGAGGGTCGACCCGGGCGGCCACTCGATGTGATGGCGGTGTCCGTCGAGGTCCACCTCAGCTCTGGCCATGGATGTCAGTGTCGGGCCGCCGCGCGTGCTGCCGACCGTAGCTGTCCGGTGTCCGGGAGATGCGACCGTGAGCGTCCGGTCATCGGGAAACCGCCCGGGTCGACGCGCGAGACGACCTACCGTGTGGTCGTGAGCAACGAGGCCGAGGTGGATGTCGTCGTCGATGTCGTCATAGTGGGCGCGGGGTTCGCCGGAATCTATGCGCTGCACAAGTTCCGGTCCCTGGGATTGACGACACAGGTGTTCGAGGCGGCGCCCGAGGTCGGCGGCACCTGGTACTTCAACCGGTATCCCGGTGCGCGCTGCGATGTGGAGAGCGTCGACTACTGCTATTCGTTCTCCGACGAGTTGCAGCAGCAATGGTCGTGGAGCGAGAAGTACGCGACTCAGGCCGAGATCCTGCAGTACCTGAACTGGGTGGTCGACACCCTCGGCCTGCGCGACGGCATCACGTTCCACACCCGCGTCACGTCGGCGGTGTTCGACGACGCCGCCATGCGCTGGACGGTGCGCACCGACACGGGCGAATCGGTCAGCGCGCGGTTCTGCGTGATGGCGACGGGACCGCTGTCGGCGGCGTTGACGCCGGACTTCCCGGGCCTGTCCACATTTGCCGGCGAGGTGTACCACACCGCGCACTGGCCGGCCGACTCCGTCGACTTCACCGGCAAGCGCGTCGCCGTGATCGGCACCGGATCCTCAGGTATCCAGTCGATACCGATCATCGCCGATCAGGCCGACTCCCTCGTCGTCTTCCAACGCACCCCGAATTACAGTGTGCCTGCCGGTAATCGGACTCTGACACCAGACGATGTCGCCGACTACAAGGCGGATTACGACGAGCGACGGCGGTTGTCGTGGCGCAGCGGCGGCGGTTCACCGCACATCGCCCATCCCAAGCTCACGATGGAGGCCACCCCTCAGGAGCGTCGGGCCGCTTTCGAGAAGCGATGGGAACTCGGCGGCGTGCTGTTCTCCAAGACGTTCAGCGACCAGATGACCGACATCGAGGCCAATGACGAGGCCCGTAGGTTCTACGAGGAAAAGGTCCGCGCCGTCATCGATGATCCAAGGGTCGCCGACTTGCTGATTCCGACCGACCACCCGATCGGCACCAAGCGGATCTGCACCGACACCAACTATTTTCAGACCTTCAACCGGCCACACGTCGAACTCGTCAGCGTGCGCGCGACCCCCATCGAATCCATCGACGCCACCGGGATCACCACCTCCGATGCGCGCTATGACGTCGATGCGATCGTGCTCGCCACCGGGTTCGACGCGATGACGGGCGCGCTGGCCAAGATCGACATCGTCGGGCGTAATGGGCACACCTTGCATGACGACTGGGCCGACGGACCACGCACGTATCTCGGATTGTGCGTCGACGATTTCCCGAAGCTGTTCCTGGTGTCCGGTCCCGGCGCCCCCGCCGTGCTGGCCAACATGGTGCTGCACGCGGAAGCCCACGTGAACTGGATCGCCGATGCCATCGGCTATCTCGACGACCACGGCTACGCCGGTATCGAGGCCACCACGGACGCCGTCGAGGACTGGAACGCCGAGCTGAATCGTCGGGCGGATGCGTCACTGTTCACCAGGGCGAACTCCTGGTACCTGGGGGCCAATGTGCCGGGAAAGCCCCGCGTTTTCATGCTCTTCATCGGCGGGTTCGCCGCCTACCTCGACATCTGCACCGAGGTCGTCAACGCGGGCTACAAAGGGTTCCGCCTGTTGAAGGCGCCGTGATGTCGGGACTCGTCGACAAGGTCGTCGTCGTGACCGGTGCCGCCAAGGGCACGGGGCGGGTGCACTGCCAACGGTTCGCCGACGAAGGAGCGGATGTGATCGCCCTCGATACCGCCGAGGTCGTCGATGAATTGCACGACACCGCAACGCAGGTCCGTGACCGCGGTCGCCGATGCGTGGCCGCGATGGCCGACGTGCGCGACGCGGAGGCGATGTCCACGGCGCTCGAGGCCGCGGTCGCAGAATTGGGCCGGCTGGACGTTGTCGTCGCCAACGCCGGGGTGCACACCGCGGGGGCGCCGGTATGGGAGCTCAGCGAGGAGACCTGGCAGCACACGATGGACATCAATCTGTCCGGTGTGTGGCACACCGTGAAGTCAGCGGTGCCGCATATCGGTGGGGACGGGGGATCCGTGGTGATCATCAGCTCCACCAATGGCTTACGCGGCACTGCGAACACCGCCCACTACACCGCCAGCAAGCATGCGTTGGTCGGCCTTGCCCGCACGCTGGCCAACGAATTGGGTCCACAGCGCATTCGGGTCAACACCGTACATCCGGGAGCGGTGGGCACCGCGATGGTGCTCAACGAGGCCACATTTCGACGCCTCTGTCCCGATATTCCGAATCCAACGGCGGACGACGCCGCCCAAGTCCTCAAGGCGCGCAACCTGTTGCCGGTGGGCTGGGTGGAACCTGTCGACATCGCCAACGCTGTGGTGTTCCTGGCGTCCGACGAGGCCCGCTATATCACCGGAACCCAGCTCGTCGTCGACGCCGGGCTGACACAGAAGGTGTGACCATGGGCCGATTGCAGGGAAAGGTCGCACTGATCACCGGCGGGGCACGGGGGATCGGGCGTGCGCAGGCGGTGCGCTTCGCCCAGGAGGGCGCCGACATCATCGCGCTCGACATCTGCGGCGCCGTGGACACCGTGGTCACACCACCATCGACGCCGGGCGATCTGGAGGAGACGGCCCGACTGGTCGCCGAAGCGGGCGGGCGGATCGTCACCGAGATGGTCGACGTCCGCGATACCGATGCCGTGGCTGCGGCCACCGACCGCGGTGTCGCAACGCTCGGCGGACTCGACATCGTGTGTGCGACCGCGGGAATCACCTCGCGGGCGATGGCGATGGACATGACCGAGACCGCCTGGCAGACGATGCTGGACGTCAACCTGAGCGGTGTGTGGCGGACCTGTCGCGCGACGGCCGGCCATCTCATCGAACGCGGGGCCGGGTCGATGATTCTGATCAGCTCCATCGCGGGCCTGCGGGGTTTGGTGGGCGTGGCGCACTACACCTCGGCCAAACACGGCGTCGTCGGACTGATGCGTTCGCTCGCCAACGAGCTTGCGCCACACAATATCCGGGTCAACTCGGTGCATCCGACCAACGTGGACACGCCGATGATCCAGAACGACAATGTCCGCGGTGCCTTCCGGCCGGACCTCGAGCACGTCAGCCGCGAGCAGTTCGCCGAGGCGGCACGGTCGATGAACATGCTTCCGATCCCATGGGTGCAGCCCGAGGACGTGGCGAATGCGTGTCTGTTCCTCGCCTCGGACGAGGCCCGGTACATCACCGCTGTCACGCTGCCGGTCGATGCCGGCAGCACCCAGCGCTGAAAGCTCAGCGGGTCAGGAACGCAAGCACCGCACTTTCGAAGGCGTCCTTCGCCTCGATCATCGCCCAATGTCCACAGTTGGGGAACACATGCAGTTCGGCGTGGGGAATGGTGCGCATCGGGATGAGCGCCATGTCCAGCGGGCTGACCCGGTCGTCACGGCCCCACGTCAACAGTGTCGGTGCAGCCACCTTGTGCATCACCGCCCACGGCAACGGCGCATCCGATGCC
>CAZOIX010000135.1:0-8181 GCA_964579685.1 uncultured Mycobacterium sp. | reverse complement strand
GGGTCGAAGTGGAACTTCGGCACGAAGAACAGCGACAGACCCTTGGTGCCCGGGCCTGCGCCTTCGGGGCGGGCCAGCACCAGATGCATGATGTTCTCGAACAGGTCGTCGGAATCGCCCGAGGTGATGAAGCGCTTGACGCCGTCGATGTGCCAGGTGCCGTCGGGCTGCTGCACGGCCTTGGTGCGGCCGGCGCCGACGTCAGAGCCCGCGTCGGGCTCGGTCAGCACCATGGTGGCGCCCCAACCGCGCTCGGCGGCCAGCACGGCCCACTTCTTCTGCTCGTCGGTGCCGTTCTTGTAGAAGATCTCCGCCATGCCCGTGCCCATCGCGTACATGTAGGCCGCAGGGTTGGCGCCGAGAATGTGCTCGATCAGGGCCCACTGCAGCGAGCGGGGCATCGGCATGCCGCCGAGTTCCTCGAGGACGCCGACCTTGTCCCAGCCGCCGTCGAGCAGTGTGCGCATCGACTTCTTGAACGACTCGGGCAGCGCCACGGTATGGGTCTTGGGGTCGAACACCGGCGGATTGCGATCGGCATCGGCGAACGATTCGGCGACGGGACCCGCCGCCAGGCGCGCCATTTCGCCGAGCATTTCGCGGGCGGTGTCGGCGTCGAGATCGGCGTAATCGCCGGTACCGAGCACCTTGTCGAGCCCGAAGACCTCGAACAGGTTGAATTCCTGGTCACGTACGTTGCTCTTGTAGTGGCTCACTGTTCCTCCTCGTCGAGAATGCCACTTGCGGTTGGGTACTTTTGACTAAGTTACCCACCAGTAACTGGACCGAACTATACCGCTCAGTAACTTGAACACAAAGCGAGCGCGAGCAATTTCCATCAGCTAAGCAACCCGGTGGTTGGTCGGGACGCCAAAACCCCAGTTGGCCGCGGATTTCCCGGCACTTTCCCGGCACTGTGAAACTCATCACGGAGCGGCCGGTTAGGGTATTCGCGTGCTTCGAGTCGCGGTGTGGGGAACAGGGAATATGGGGGCTACAGCGATCCGGAGCGCAGTGGCGTTTCCCGGGTTGCAGCTGTCGGGTGTCATCACGTCATCGCCGGACAAGGCGGGCAAGGATGCGTCGACGTTCGCGGGTCTGGACCAGCCGACGGGTGTCACGGCCACCACCGACGTCGACGCGGCACTCGCGGACTGCGATGCGGTGGCCTATATGGCGTCCGGCGACATCCGGCCCGATGACGCGGTCAACGACATCGAGCGGTGCCTGCGCGCCGGTGCACACGTCGTCACGCCCTCGCTCTACTCGCTGTATGACCCACGCTCGGGTCCGCAGGAGTGGGTCGACCGGCTGAGCCAGGCCGCCGAGGAGGGGCGGTCGACCCTGCTCGTCAGCGGTGTGGACCCCGGCTGGGGTAACGATGCGCTGGCCGTCATCGCCGCCGGGCTGTGCACGCGGATCCAATCGATCCACTGTCAGGAGATCTTCGACTACTCCACCTATGACCAGCCGTATGCCGTGAAGGTGTCGTGCGGTTTCGGAGGGCCCATGGGCCCAGAAGACCCCGTGCCGATGATGCTGTTGCCGTCGGTCCCGACCATGGTGTGGGGCGGCAACCTGCGGCTCATCGGACGCGGTCTCGGCATGGAGATCGACGAGATCACCGAGGAGGTCGAACGCCTGCCGCTGGAGGAGTCCGTCGACACCGTGATGGGCCGTTTCGAAAAAGGCACCCAGGGCGCCTTCTGGCTGAAGGTGATCGGCAAGGTCAAGGGCAGGGAGCGCATCGTCATCGACCACATCACCCGCATCCACGAGTCATGCGCGCCGCACTGGCCGTATCCCGATCAGGGAGTGGGTGACCACCGGGTGATCGTGCACGGCGACCCCGAACTCACCATCACCAGCCGCGCCGACGTCCCCGGCGGCACCCGCGCCGACGGCGGCAATACGACCGCCGCCAACCGACTGCTCGGCGCGCTGCACTGGCTGTCGACCCAGAAGCCAGGGATCTACGACGGCCTCGACGTGCCGCTGCAGACGGGTCGTCCCCCGGAGATGGAAGCCCACCGCTGGGCCGACTGATACGTGCGAAAATGAAGGCGATGAGCGAACACGATCTGAGCCCCACCTCGCTGCGGGAGGCGTTCGGGCATTTCCCGTCCGGTGTCATCGCGATAGCTGCCGAGGTCGACGGCGTTCGGGTGGGTCTGGCGGCCAGCACGTTCGTCCCCGTGTCGCTGGATCCGCCGCTGGTGTCATTCTGTGTGCAGAACACCTCGGAGACGTGGCCGAAGTTGCGGGATCTGCCCCACCTGGGCATCAGCGTGCTCGGTGAATCGCACGACGCGGCCGCCCGCGCGCTGGCGGCCAAGACCGGCGACCGGTTCGCCGGCCTGGACACCCATTCACGCGAATCCGGTGCGGTCTTCGTCGGCGGCACGAGTGTGTGGTTGGAGAGCGCAATCGAACAGCTGATCCCCGCCGGGGATCACACCATCGTCATCCTGCGGGTCAGCGACATCACCGTGCATGACGATGTGTCGCCGATCGTGTTCCACCGCAGCACATTCCGTCGCCTGGGCGCGTAACGCCCAAGCGCGTCAGGGTCGCGCCGCGAGTTCTTCCCGGTAACCGTCGATGCGACGTTCGATCTCCTCGGCGTCGGCATTGCGGCCCTCCCTGCGGGCCAACTCGGCGCGACTGCTGAGTTCACGAATCGCCGTGCGGATGTCGTTGATGCTGTGGTGCTCCCGCAGACTCATAGCGCCGCCTTTCTTCGATGATCGGCTGCTTTTCTAGAGGCTACCCGCGCCGGCGCCCAACTACCCGTATCGCCGCTCTTTGCTCTTCGCGCACGCGCTCATCGCCGGAAGAGCTTGTTACCCAGCCACACCACCGGGTCGTACTTGCGGTCGGCGGCGCGCTCCTTCAGCGGGATCAGGGCATTGTCGGTGATCTTGATGTGCTCGGGGCACACCTCGGTGCAGCACTTGGTGATATTGCAGAACCCCAGCCCATTCTCCTCCTGCGCCTCGACCGAACGGCTGGCGTGGGTGTCGAGGGGATGCATGTCGAGTTCGGTCTGACGCATCAGGTACCGCGGCCCCGCGAACGCCTTCTTGTTCTCCTCGTGGTCGCGCACCACGTGACAGGTGTTCTGGCACAGGAAGCACTCGATGCACTTGCGGAACTCCTGTGACCGGTTCACGTCTTCCTGCATCATCCGGTACTCGCCGGGCTGCAGATCCTTCGGCGGGGAGAACGACGGGATCTCTCTGGCCTTCTCGTAGTTGAAGGACACGTCGGTGACCAGGTCTCGGATCACCGGAAAGGTGCGAAGAGGGGTGACCGTGATGGTTTCGGTCGGTTCGAACGTCGACATCCGCGTCATGCACATCAGCCGCGGGCGCCCGTTGATCTCGGCCGAACACGATCCGCACTTGCCCGCTTTGCAGTTCCACCGCACCGCGAGGTCCCCGGTCTGCGTCTGCTGCAGCCGGTGGATGATGTCGAGTACCACCTCGCCCTCGTTGACCTCAACCGAGTAGTCCTGCAGGTCTCCGCCGCTCTCGTCGCCGCGCCATACCCGCATATTCGCTTGGTAGCTCATCAGGCTCTCCTTGCCGAATGGTTCGCGAGTTCTTCGGTCGTGAAGTACTTCTCCAGCTCGTCCAGCTCGATGAGCTCGAGCAGGTCTTCGCGCATCGGGATCTGGTCCTCACGGGTGATGTTGACGTCAGGCACGACCGCGTCGCCTTGCGCCCGACAGACCAGAAGCGTCTTACGCCACGTCGCCTCCATGGACGGATGGTCGTCGCGGGTGTGCCCGCCCCGGCTCTCCGTGCGTTCCAGCGCGGCCATGGCGATGCATTCGCTGACGATGAGCATGTTGCGCAGGTCGATGGCCAGATGCCAGCCCGGATTGAAGTGGCGATCACCTTCCACCCGGACGCGCTTGTAGCGCTCGCGCAGCTCCTTGAGCTTCTCGATCGCCTCGGCCACCTCGTCGGCCTTGCGGATGATGCCGACCAGGCTGTTCATCGTGTCCTGCAGGTCCAGCTGGATGGTGTACGGATTCTCTGCCGCGTCGCCGTTGGACGGACCCTCGAACGGTGCCAGCGCCAGTGCGGCAGCGTCGTCGACGGCCGCCTCGGACACCTTCGGCCGGTCGGACAGGGCACGTACGTAGTCGGCGGCGCCCATCCCCGCGCGGCGGCCGAACACCAGCAGGTCCGACAGCGAGTTGCCGCCGAGACGGTTGGATCCGTGCATGCCACCCGCGCACTCACCCGCGGCGAACAGCCCCTTGGTCTTGGCCGCGCCGCTGTCGGGCTCGACCTCGACACCGCCCATCACGTAGTGGCACGTCGGCCCCACCTCCATGGGCTCCTTGGTGATGTCCACCTCGGCGAGTTCCATGAACTGGTGATACATCGACGGCAGCCGGCGCTTGATCTCCTCGGCGGGCAGCCGCGACGCGATGTCGAGGAAGACGCCACCGTGCGGCGAATTCCGACCGGCCTTGACCTCGGAGTTGATGGCGCGGGCCACCTCATCGCGAGGCAGCAGATCGGGGGTGCGGCGTGCGGAGTCGTTGTCCTTGAGCCACTGGTCGGCTTCGTCGATGGACTCGGCGTACTGACCTTTGAACACCGGGGGGATGTAGTCGAACATGAACCGGTTGCCCTCGGAGTTCTTGAGCACTCCGCCGTCACCGCGCACACCCTCGGTGACCAGGATGCCCTTCACGCTGGGCGGCCACACCATGCCGGTCGGGTGGAACTGAACGAACTCCATGTTGATCAGGGTCGCGCCGGCCCGTAGCGCCAGGGCGTGCCCGTCGCCGGTGTACTCCCACGAGTTCGACGTCACCTTGTAGGACTTGCCGATGCCGCCGGTCGCCAGCACCACCGCGGGTGTCTCGAACAGGATGAAGTTTCCGCTCTCGCGCCAGTACCCGAACGCGCCGGCAATCCGATCGCCATCCTTGACCAGGTCGGTGATGGTGCATTCGTGGAACACGCGGATGCGCGCCTCGTAGTCACCGTATTCGGCCTTGTCCTCCTGCTGCAGCGAGACGATCTTCTGCTGCAGGGTGCGGATGATCTCCAGGCCGGTGCGGTCGCCGACGTGAGCGAGGCGCGGATAGGTGTGACCGCCGAAGTTGCGCTGGCTGATCCGCCCGTCCTTGGTGCGGTCGAACAGTGCTCCGTAGGTCTCCAGCTCCCAGACCCGGTCGGGGGCCTCCTTGGCGTGCAGCTCGGCCATGCGCCAGTTGTTCAGGAACTTGCCGCCACGCATGGTGTCGCGGAAGTGCACCTGCCAGTTGTCCTTGGGGTTCGCATTGCCCATCGAGGCGGCGCATCCCCCCTCGGCCATGACGGTGTGCGCCTTGCCGAACAACGACTTGGTGATCACGGCCACCCGCAGGCCACGTTCCCGCGCCTCGATGACCGCACGCAAGCCCGCGCCGCCGGCACCGATCACGACCACGTCGTAGGAGTGCCGTTCGACCTCAACCATGAATAGTCCTCACTAGATTTCGAATCTTGTTCTCAGCCAATAAATCTCAGGTCAGAAATGGTTCCGCTGGCGACCAGCATGATGTAGAAGTCCGTCAGCATCAGCGTGCCGAGCGTGATCCAGGCGTACAGCTTGTGCCGCGTGTTCAACGCGCTCACCTGCGTCCAGAACCAGTAGCGAACGGGGTGTTTCGAGAAGTGCTTGAGTCGGCCGCCCACGACGTGGCGGCAGGAATGGCATGACAGCGTGTACACCCAGAGCATCACCACGTTGACGACGAGAATGACATTGCCCAAACCGAATCCGAAGCCCGACGGCGACTGGAAGGCGATGATCGCGTCGTAGGTGTTGATCACCGAGATGATGCCGGCGATGTAGAAGAAGTACCGGTGGGTGTTCTGCACGATCAGCGGGAAGCGTGTCTCGCCGGTGTATTTCGCGTGCGGCTCGGCCACGGCGCATGCGGTCGGGGCCTGCCACACCGAGCGGTAGTAGGCGCCGCGGTAGTAGTAGCAGGTGAGCCGGAACAGCAGCAGGAACGGCAACGAGAACGCGGCGTACGGCAGCCACCACACATCCGGCAGGTACTGGCCGAAATGGCTGGCCTCCGGGATACATCCGGATTGCGTGGCCTCGTTCCACTTGACCACGCACGGCGAGTAGAACGGTGTCAGGTAGTGGTATTCGGCGACGTAATAGTTGTTCTGCAGGAAAGCCCGCACCGTCGCGTAGATCACAAACGCGGCGAACCCGAGATCAACGACCAGCGGCGACTGCCACCAGCGGTCGGTGCGCAGGGTGCGCTGCGGGATCTGGGCACGGCTCGGCGAAAAGACGCCGGTCGCCTTGCGGTCGGCGGTGGGTGCGCTCACTGTTACCTCTCGGTGTTGATGTATCCCGGTCGGGTGGTGCCGCGCTTAGCGCGTGCCGCCCAGACCCTCGTCGTCGACACCGCGCCAGAAGTCGGTGTCGTATTGCGTGTCCGGAATCGGGATCCTTTCGCCGGCATGGGGATGGAGAGCCACGCCACGGGCGAGCTCGAGCTCCTCGGCGTCAATGTCCAGTCGGTCGATGTCGTTGAGGATGCGCTCGGCATCGTTGACGATCCGGCGCGTGGCGGGGCTGTCGCCGTACCTCGACGCCAACGACGTGACACACCGCCGCAGGCTTCCGATTAGCTCGTGCAGTTCGGCAAGTTCGGTAGTGCTGGACAAGTGACCTCCTTGGGCTGAAGGGTGTCAGGCATCACGTTACGACACCTGGCGCTAGTCACATCATGCAGTACCTAGTGAGACAGATCACGTCTGAAGCGGAGGTTTGCCAATGTCCGACACGGTTCTCAAGGAGCGCGCCGACATCCTGCTGGCCTTGCACCAGCCCGGAAACCCGGTCGTCCTACCGACGGTGTGGGACGCCTGGTCGGCGAAGCTGGCCGTCGATGCGGGGTTTGCCGCACTCACCGTCGGCAGCCACCCGCTGGCCGATTCCGTCGGCAAGAGCGATCAGGAGGGTATGACGTTCGAGGATGTGCTCGCCCGAGTCCAGCAGATCACCGCGGCCGTGGACGTGCCGATTTCGGTCGACATCGAATCCGGCTACGGCCAGGCGCCGGCACGGCTGATCACGGGTCTGCTGGCGGCCGGCGCCGTCGGCCTGAACATCGAGGACACCGTGCACGGCGAGGGTGGCCGGTTGCGGTCGGCGACAGAGCATGCCGAACTCGTCGGTGCGCTACGCGAGGCCGCCGACGAAGCGGGCGTGCACGTGGTCGTCAATGCCAGGACCGACCTGTTTTTACGCCAGGACGGCGACGAGTCCGACCGGGTGGACCGCGCGATCGCCCGACTGACGGAGGCCGCTGCGGCGGGCGCGGATTCGTTGTACCCGGTCGGCCGCCACGATCCCGACACGATGCAGCGCTTGACCGCTGAACTTCCGTTGCCCGTCAACGCGATCGCGCTTCCCGATCAGGACGACCCCGCGTCGTTCGCGCCGCTTGGCGTCGGCCGGATCAGTTTCGGTCCGTTCCTTCAACAGGCGTTATCGGCCACTGCGGGTCAGATCCTGCAGCGCTGGGCATAGCATTCGGCCTGTGGCACGCGACGACGAGCCGAACTCCTACGACGAGCGATCGCTCGTGATGGCTGGAGGTGTGGCGGCGCTGATCCTGATCGCGGTCCTCATCTACGCGGTGATGCGGACCTCGGAATCGTCGAAGGCACCGGAGACGGTGTCGATCCCGTCGTCGTCGGCCACCCCGTCGACGTACACCACGTCCTCGACCTCCACGACCAGCTATTCGGTGCCCAGCGTGCAGACCAGCGAGTTCAATCCCCCTCCAGCGCCCAGCACACCGGTGGACCAGCCGACGACGCAGAGCCGGTGAAACCCAAAGGGCCGCACCGGCTCTGCGGTAGATGTGCTAATTGATCTAGATGGCGATGCGCTGCGTCTCTGCGCCCTTGTGGGCACCGGCTACCCGCACCGTGAGCACCCCTGCGTCATAGGACGCCGAGATCGCATCGGTCGCGGCGTGCGCGGGCAGCTTGAACGATCGACGGAACGAGCCGTAGCGCACCTCGCGCAGCGTGCGACCGTTCTCTTCTGCGGCATGCTCGTCGCGGCGCTCGCCGCGAATGTCCAGATGGCCGCTGTCGACCTCGACGGTGACGTCCTTGTCGACGTCGACACCGG
>CAZOIX010000134.1:0-8202 GCA_964579685.1 uncultured Mycobacterium sp. | reverse complement strand
AGGACGTGGGTGCGTTTGTTGCGGCAGTGGCGCAGCGAGGGGCGCTGCGGCGCCGAGGGAAAGGCCGTTGCAGCGGCGGGGGCTATCCGGCGAGGCTGCAACGGCCACCGTAGGGTGGAGCGGACGGGCCCCCGCGAACGACTGACCGAAGGCGAGACCGGCGCGATCGGCCGAGACGTCGACGCCCGCACGGATCAGCTTGAAGAGCCAGGCGCCGTCGCCCGTGTCGCCGTAGAGGACGGCCCCGACGATCCGCCCGCCTTCGAGAACGATGCGCTTGTAGACGCCGCCGGCAGGGTCGCGGAGCACGATATCCTCCCGCCCTGCCCCATGGGCGAAGTCGCCCGCGGAAAAGATCTCGAGGCGCTGAAGGCACAGCTGACCGCACCGATCCGGCAGGCGGTCACCGAGGCGGTGGCAGCCGACGTCGAACGGACGGGATTGCGTACCTGGCCCGACGATCTCGACGAACTGCCGCGCACCGTCGAGAGTTTCAGTGGCGGCCACGCGGTGCGCGGCTATCCGGCACTCGTCGCAACGGGCTCGGCGGTCGACGTGCGAGTGTTCCCGACGCCGGGCGAACAGGCCGCAGCGATGGTGCGGGGCACCCGCAGACTGTTGCGCCTTGCTGTGCCGTCGCCCGCGAAGAACCTTGAGCGAGCACTGGATCCACGCACCCGGCTGGTATTGGGCGCCAACCCCGACGGAACTCTGGCGGCGCTTCTGGAGGACTGCGCCGACGCGGCGACCGAACGGCTCGCGCCGGTGCCCGTATGGACCCGCGCCGAGTTCACCGCGCTGCGCGACCGGGTCGCCGAGCAACTCGAGCCGACGACCCGGACGATCCTCGGTCAGGTCGAGAAGGTGCTGGCCGCCGCGCACGAGGTGGAGCTGGCACTGCCCGCCGCCCCCGCACCCGCGCAGGCCGATGCGATCGGCGACATTCGCGATCAACTCGGCCGGCTCATGCCGAAGGGCTTCGTCACCGCCACCGGGGCCGGCCGGCTCGCCGACCTCACCCGCTACCTGACCGCCATCTCCCGGCGCCTCGATCGACTGCCGCACTCCGTCGGCGTGGACCGTGAACGCATGCAGCGGGTCCACGCCGTCGCCGATGCGCTCGACGAGCTCGTCGGCGCACTGACCCCCGCCCGCGCGGCCGCCGACGACATCCGCGATATCGAGTGGCAGATCGAGGAGCTGCGGGTCAGCCTGTGGGCACAGCAACTCGGCACCCCGCGCCCAGTGAGCGAACAACGGATCTACCGTGCGATGGACGCCATCGACCCCTGATCCGACCCCGGCGCCGTCGACCGGCCGTACGCTGGACGCGATGCCCGACGAGATTCCCGATCGACTCTCCCCAGACGACGCGCGCATCCTCGGCCTCGAATCCGGGGCCGTCACCGGGCACACGCTCAAGTTGGTCATTCTCGAACCGGGCGCGGCGCCGCTGGACATCTCGAAGCTCAGAGCCATTGTGGCGGAGCGCCTTCCGAATCAGCCGCGCGCGTTGCAGCGCGTCGATACCTCAGGTACCGAGGCACGGTGGGTGCAGGCCAGGAACTTCGACATCGACTACCACGTCCGCCGAAGGCCCGCCCCGGAATGTGTGTCGCAGAACGACCTCTGGCGCGTCGTCAGCGAATTGATGGCCGAACACCTCGATCGGGCACAGCCGCTGTGGACGTTCGATGTCGTCGGTCCGCTCGCCGACGGCAGGGAGGCGATCGCCGCCCGCATCCACCACGCGATGGCCGACGGCATCGCCGCCGTCCGCTTCCTGCGCGAGGTGCTCTGGGATCCGGATATCGAGCCGTCGGCCAAGGGCGGTGCGAGGCCCGGGTCGCACTCGGCCGCCCCGGTCGGGCACGTTGCCGAGGCGTTGCGGATGCCGGGCGCCGTCCTCCGCGAACTGGGCCACCGCGGTTCCGAATCGCCCTTCGACCGGCCCCTCTCGGCTTCCCGAGAGTTGGCTTTCACCGTCGCTTCGCTTGCGGATGCGAAAGCCATCGGCGCCTCCCGACCCACTGGCGCCACGGTCAACGACGTCCTCCTCGCCGTCGTCGCCGGCGGGCTGCGCGACTGGCTCGGGTCGACGTCGGCACCGCAGCACCTGCGCGCGCAGGTTCCGGTGAGCCTGCACCACCGCGAGGAGGCCGCGACCGACCTGGGTAACCGCGATTCCTTCATGAACATCGACCTCCCGTTGGACGAGGCCGACCCGGTGCGTCGGCTCGACAGGATCAGCGCCGAGACCCGACGGCGCAAACAGCTCGACGATGCAGATGAGCTCTACGACTTCCTGCATGCCCTCGGCCGTGTCGGTCGAGTGGGGGCCGCGGTACAACGCTTCGCCATGAGCGCACGCGAGTTCAGCGTTTCCATCTCCAACGTTCCGGGGCCTTCTCGTCCCGTCGGAGTCGCGGGCCGCCGGGTAATGCACCTGTTCTCGTCGTCGGAGCCCGCCGCTCACCACACGCTGCGCGTCTCGGCGATCTCGTGTGCCGGCGATCTGTGCATCGGGCTGTGTACCGACCCGCAGGCGCTGCCCGACGTCGCCGCGCTGGCCGCCGCGATCGAACGCGCCTACGGCGAATTGAAAAGCGCAACAATGAACAACGCCCAATGACGAGGAATCGAGCGTGCCTATGAGGACCGAGGACGGGGAACGGCGCCGCCGCCCGGGTATCTGGGCCGCCGCCGCGATCGCTCTGGTCGCGGGGTGCAGCAGCGCCCAACCGTCGACCGACACGCAGACGAGTGGGCCTGAAGCACCCGTCCCGGTGGTGAAGCCCGTGCTCGTCGCCGAGGTGCCACATGACACATCGGCATGGACCCAGGGCCTGGAATTCGACGGCCCCACCCTCTACGAGGGCACCGGTGTCGCGGGTCAGTCGCAACTTCGGGTACTCGATCCGGACACCGGCGCCGTGCTGCGCGCCGTCGCGTCGCCCAACAACTACTACGGCGAGGGAATCACCGTCGTCGGTGACCGGATCTGGGAGCTCACCTGGCAGAACGGCGTCGCCGTCGAGTTCGACAAAGCCACCATGACCCCGCTGCGGGAGGTGCCGGTCAACGGCGAGGGCTGGGGGCTGTGCAGCGAGGGGGATCGGCTCGTCCGCAGCGACGGCAGCGACCGGCTGATTTTCCACGATCCCTCGACCTTCGCCGAAACGGGTTCGGTCGCCGTCACGCGCGACGGTGAGTCGGTCGCCAATCTCAACGAGCTCGAATGTGTGGACGGCCAGGTATGGGCCAACATCTGGATGACCAACGAGATCGTGCGGATCGACCCGGCCACGGGCAAGGTGAACACGGTCGTGGATGCCACCGAGTTGGCCACCGCCGCGGGCGCCGACCGGCAACGGGTGCTGAACGGCATCGCGCACATCGACGGCGACGAGTTCCTGATCACCGGCAAGTACTGGCCGAAGATGTATCGGGTCGAAATCGACGCACCGTCGAACTGAGGAGACCCGCTATGGTGACCGCATGCGACGAGTGGTCATCGCCGGGCTGGGCGACAGCGGTGTGCTGACCGCGATCAAACTCGCCAAGCACGCCGACGTCGTCGGTATCTCGACCAAGCCGGGCCTGGTCAGCGGGCAGGAGCTGGGCTGGCGCCTGTCCCGGCCGGGTGAGTGGGCACGGCACAACTGGATTTCTTTCGACAAGTTCCGCGGCCTCGATCGGGTGCGCACGGTGCAGGGGACGCTGACCGGGGTCGACCTGGCCGCGCGGAAGGTGTCCCTGGACCGTCCCGACGGCATCACCGCGGTCGAACCGTATGACACGCTGGTGATCTCGACCGGTGTGACCAACGGCTTCTGGCGCCGACCCGACCTGCAGTCGCCCGCCGAGATCGCTGCCGGACTGCGCGCTGCGCACGACCGCCTCGGCGCCGCCCGTTCGGTGATCGTCGTCGGCGGTGGTGCCGCGGCGGTGAGCTGTGCCGCCAATGTGGCCAGAACGTGGCCGGGCACGCGGGTGGCGCTGTACTTCCCCGGTGACCGCGCGCTGCCCCAACATCACCGCCGCGTGTGGGAGACCGTGCGGAACCGGCTGATCCGTGCGGGCGTGGAATTGCATCCGGGCCATCGTGCGGTGGTACCCGACGGCTTCGGGTGCGACGAGATCACCAGCGGCCCGGTCGAATTCAGCACGGGCCAATCGCCGGCCTCGGCCGACGCGGTGCTGTGGGCCATCGGCCGCGTCCGGCCCAACACGCAGTGGTTGCCCGCGGAGCTGCTCGATGACGACGGGTTCGTGCGGGTGACACCGGAGTTACGGGTACCGGACCACCCGGGTGTGTTCGCGATCGGTGACGTCGCCGCCACTGACCCGCTGCGCACATCGGCGCGCAACCGGGCAGATGGGTTGCTCGCGAAGAACATTCTCGCCGAGGCGGCGGGCCGCTCGCTGCGACCGTACAAGCCGCGCAGTAAGCGGTGGGGTTCGATCATCGGGATCCAATCCGACGGTCTGGAGGTGTTCGCCCCCAACGGCCGGGCGTTCCGTTTTCCCGCCTGGTCGTTCGAACCCGTGCTGATGGCGTGGATCGTGCGACGCGGTATGTATGGCGGTGTGCGAGAGAACGAACCGCCCGTCTAGCCGACGGCTATCTCCTCGGCAATGCGATCCAGCAGTGCGGGATAGCGTTTCGCCTCCTTGTGTGCGCCCGGCTTACCGCTGCTGATCAGACCCGCTGACAGTTTGCGTTGCGGGTCGGTCCACACGGCGATATTCGTGAGCCCGGTGTTGCCGAACGCCGAAGGCGCATTCTTGCCGAACGGGCCGAACCTGTTGGAGCCCAACATGTATCCGGTGCCCCAGCGCAACGGCATCAGTCCGGAGGCGACATCGGGTCGTAGGCGGCGGCACTCCTTGACAGCGGCATTCAGGGTGTCCGGTCGGAGTACCCGCACGCCGTCGAGTTCACCGCCGCGGCGCAGGATCTCGGCGAACCGCGAAAGCTCGTTGGCCGTCGAGACGGTGTTGGACGACGGCAGCACGCTGGTGAGGTACTGAGCGGAGTTCGAGAACGGGATGATCTTGTGCAGCGGACCGCCCGTCGCCAACTGGAAGATTTTCTGCATCGGGGCGGGCAGCGGCTTGCCGGTGGCATGGCTGGGAGCGACCAGCGGAACATCCTGTGCGGCAACACCGTAGTTGGTCCAGCGGAAGCCGAGCGGGTCGAGGATTTCGGCGGCCAGGATGTCGCGGATGCCCGTGCCCGTGGCCGCGGACACGATCTCGCGTACCAGCGGACCCCACGTCAGACCGTGGTAGATGTGCACCAGTCCGGGCCGGTGCAGCGGCTTGAGCGTCCCGAGCATCTCCCGGGTGTAGTCGCTGTCGTCCATGCGTTTGAGGTCGACCCGGGGCCCGGTGTAGATGGGCACGCCCGCACTGTGCGTCATCACATGCCGGATGGTGGTGCGGTCCTTCCCGTGGCTGGTGTAGTTCGGTAGGTAGTCGCAGACGCGGTCGTCCAGCGCGAAGTCGCCACGTTCGACGAGCATGTGCACGACCGTCGTGGTGATCGCCTTCGCCGCCGAGTACGTGCAGAACGGCGTATCCGTGGTGACGGGTATCTTTTCGGCGTCAGCCGGGTCCGTGGGAGCGTTACCCCAGCCGTGGCCGATGGCGCGGTTCAGCACGACGTTCCCGTTGTGACGCAGGCACAGCTGGATCGCCGGATGCATACCCGCCTGGTACCAGTACCGCGCCGCCTGCCAAATCCGCTCGACCGATGCCGGGTCGATACCCGAGTGGTCCTCCTCGCCGACGGCGGTGACGGCGTCGAGATCGCCCGGCACACGGATTCTGCCGTCGCCGGTCACAGCGCCGGTCAGGGTCCGGGCGCTTCGCCCGACGGCGCCAAGTGCTCGGTCGGCGCCGGCTCGGTCGTTGCCGGCTCCTCCGCGGGATCCTGTATCGGGATGCCCGCATCGCCGGACGGGCCCTGCGGCGCGGTCAAGATGAGCTTGCCGAGCTGCGCGAGGATGTCCGTCGGGTTGCCCTGGGGCGTCGGCGCGGCGTTGGTCAGCTGCCATGGTTGGCAGTCGTTCGTCGTGAACGTCGAATCGCCCGCCTGAATCTGTACCACCTGCGGTTTCTTGGTCATCGCGTTGTCGACGAGTTTGCCGTCGCTCGTGCGCTTCCAGTAGCAGGCTCCGTCGGGAACCGGGCCCGCCGACGCATAGGTGCCCGGCACGATGTCCGTTCCGACCGCGAAGGTCCCGTCGGAGTCGATGGTCGTCTTCGGGCCGGGTGGTGGCGCCGCCTCCCCGGTCGGATCGGTCGGGGGAGCCGGCTCCTCGGTCGGCTGCGCATTCACCTGACCAGCAGTAACGCCGGCCGCGATGAGCAGCGCCGCACCGAGCGCGGCGGTTCTCGTCGGCCTCATATCAAGTCAGTCTAAGCGCCGCCCGAAAGTGTTACTTCCGGGTGCGAGAAACCCGCCGTGGCAGCGGGGCTGCCACGGCGGGTCCTTTCGCTCGGTCTGATCGGACTCAGCCGGCCATGAACTGGCTGTAGGTCATGCCCAGCTCACGCGTACCGGCGTTGATGCGCTGGATCCACAGCGCGCGGAACTGGCGCTTGCGGACGCGGCGGTCGCGGTAGGCGTACTGCAGGTTCTTGTCGACGCGCTGCTTCGCGGCGCGAATCGTCTTGGACGAGCGGCCACGGGCGCCCTCGGCCAGCTTCAGAACCTTCTTGTGGCGCGCATGGGACGTCACGCCGCGCTTCACACGGGCCATCGTCTGTACTCCCGATGGAAATCATTCGGAGCCGGCCGGGCATCGGCCGGACACTGCATCTTCTGTCGTCGTCCGCCGGGAGCCGGTCAGGCGTAGGGCAGGAACTGCTTGACGATCTTCGCGTCGGCAGCCGTCAGGATCTGGGTCTTGCGGCTGTTGCGCTTCTGCTTCTGCGTCTTGGACGACATGCAGTGACGATGGAAGGCGCTGGCGCGGCGGACCTTGCCGCTCGCAGTCAGGCGGAACCGCTTCTTGGCGCCGCTCTTGCTCTTCAGCTTTGGCATTTTGCTCTCCGTCTGTTCAGGTCGCACCCCCCTGAGCCGTCAGGAACGGCACGGGACGATGCGGAGCATCCATGGCGGACGGGCATGCCAGAAGCCACGGCCACCATGTCGCGCGGAACGGTCGCCCGTCCCGGCGTTTCGAAGCCGGCTTTATAGCGACGCCACCGGCACTTGGCAAGTGCAGGACGCACGTCGCTGCCGAAAAGGCAGCCGGGATCCCACGGGTCCCGGCGCCCATCGCAAGCCAGCAGGCACGAGACCGGTCAGCTCATGCCTTTTCGGCGGCCTTGTCCGCACCTTCGGCCTTCTCGCCCGGCTGGACGAGCGGTGCAAGCACCATGGTCATCTGACGACCTTCAAGGGTCGGGCGCTGCTCGACCTTGCCCAGTTCGGCAAGATCACCCGAAACCCGCATCAGGACGCGCATGCCCAGATCCTGGTGCGTCACTTCACGACCGCGGAAGCGCATGGTGATCTTCACCTTGTCGCCTTCGGTCAGGAACTTGACGGCATGCTTCATCTTGACGTTGTAGTCGTTGTCGTCGATGTTCGGCCGGAACTTGAGTTCCTTGATCTCGATCGTCGTGTGCTTCTTCCGGGCCTCCTGGGCCTTCTTCTGCGCCTCGTACTTGAACTTGCCGTAGTCGAGAAGCTTGCACACCGGCGGCTCGGCCTGAGCCGCAACCTCAACCAGGTCGAGCCCGGCATCGGCAGCGCGGTTCAGGGCGTCGTCGCGGGAGACGATACCGATCATGTTGCCGTCGGCGTCGATCAGACGCACCTGCGGCACGCGGATGGCTTCATTGATGCGATGGGCGTCGCGATTCGCGTTCGGCGCCACCGGCATTGGTCTTCTAGCGATGGTCAGTCCCCTTTCGATTGCCGACCGGAAACCCGCACCCTGCAGGCCGGGCCAGGGAACCCATGCCCGGCCACGGCACCGGTCGGTGAAAACCGGATATGGTGACGACGGGATGGTTCTTGAACCGGGCGACAGGACATGAGGCGGGGTCGACGCGCACATGCGCGTCGCCGATATGACAGAAGGATAGTCACGGTCCGGTGTCGTGCAAGTCTTTCTTGAACGGCAACTTAGCCCCGGTCACGTCTCGAGCAGCCGACGGATGGCGGTCGCGACCTCTCCGACC
>CAZOIX010000133.1:0-8222 GCA_964579685.1 uncultured Mycobacterium sp. | reverse complement strand
GAGCATCAACTCGCGCGGACAGGTCGCGATGACGCTGCAGGAGAACAACGGCGTCGCGATCATCGACGGACGCACCGGGCAGGTGCAGAAGATCTTCAGCGCGGGAAGCGAATCCGTCGACGGCATCGACGTCGCCGAGGACGGCGTGATCGATCAGACCGGCTCGATCACCGATACCCCGCGCGAGCCCGACGCGATCGGCTGGATCGGCGACGACCACATCGCGACCGCCAACGAGGGCGACTGGAAGGGCGGCACCCGCGGGTGGACCATCCTCGACGCCAACACGGGTGAGGTGGTGTGGGATGCCGGCAACACGTTCGAGCAGCTGGCGGTGCGCACCGGCATGCACATCGAGAGCCGCGCCGAATCGAAGGGCCCGGAGCCAGAAGGGTTGGCCATCACCGACATCGGCGGTAAGCCGACGGCACTGATCGCCTCGGAGCGCACCAACTTCGTCGCGGCCTACGACGTCAGTGACGTGACGGCGCCGGTGTTCCGCCAGATCATGCCGACGACCCCGGGGCCGGAGGGCGTGCTGCCGATCCCGGCGCGCAACCTGTTGGTGATCGCCTCGGAGGCCGACGACGCCGAGAAGCGGGTGCGGGCATCGGTGAACGTGTACGGCTACGGCGATGAGTACGCCGCCGCGGGTGGTAAGCCGTCGTTCCCGTCGATCGTGTCCGGCGACGTGGACGGCGCGCCGATTCCGTGGGGCGCGCTGGGTGCCCTGTCGGCCGATCCCGCCGACGAGAACCGGCTCTTCACGTCGCCCGACGTCGCGGTGGGACCGTCACGGATCCTGGGCATCGATCTGACGAAGACGCCGGCGCTGATCGACACGCAACTGGCCTTGATGGAGGACGGGAAGCCGGTGACGCTGGACATCGAGGGTGTGTCCGCGCGGCCCGACGGCGGGTTCGTGCTGGCGGTGGAGGGCGAGGACGGCCCGGGCAATCAGCTGGTGTGGGTCGCGGCGGACGGCAAGGTCGAGAAGAAGGTGTCGCTGCCCGGCGACATCGCCGCGGCCCTCGGCGCGCAGGGCCTGGAGGGGGTGGCCGTCGACGGCGACACCGTATGGGTGGCGGTGCAGCGCGAAATCAAGGGCGACCCCGCGGGTGTGGTGCGCATCGGCCGGTACACACCCGACGGCGAGAAGTGGGAGTGGTTCGGCTACCAGCTGGACACGACGTCGGAGAAGGACGACTGGATCGGGCTGTCGGAGATCCAGGTGCACGACGGGTCGCTTCTGGTACTCGAGCGCGACAAGCTGAACGGCCCGGATGCCAAGGTGAAGGCCATCTATCGGGTGGCGATCCCGACCGAAGGGGGAGTGACGTCGGCGGGTGAGGCACCGAAGATCCTGCCGAAGACGTTGGCGCGCAACCTCCTTCCGGATCTGCAGGCGACCAACGGGTTCGTGCAGGAGAAGGTGGAGGGCTTCGCGATCGCGGGCATTGGCACGCTGTACGTCGTCACCGACAACGACGCGCTCGAGGATGCCAACGGTGAGACACAGTTCCTGGATCTCGGCCCGGCGAGCGAGGCGCTGACCGCATAGTCGCGAACCGTCGGTCCGCTGCCCGCAGCGGTGCCATGATGCAGGAGCATCCCGGAAAGCAAAGGAGCTGGCCATGGGGTTCGAGCGGATCGACGACCTGCTGACGAGTGTGACCGCCGATGGGTCGCTGCACGGCATTGCCGCCACGGTCGTCGGCCGCGACGGCGTGCTCTACGAAGGCGCCTTCGGAGACGCGAGACCGGACACCATGTTCCGCAACGCGTCCATGACCAAGGCCGTCGCGACCACCGCGGCGCTGCAGCTGGTCGAGCAGGGGCGCGTCGACCTGGACGCGACGGTGTCCTCGATCGTGCCCGAGTTCGGCGAGCTCCAGGTGCTCGACGGTTTCGACGGCGGTGAGCCGGTACTGCGGTCGCCGAAGACACCGGCCACCGTGCGACAGCTGATGAACCACACGGCCGGCTGTGGCTACCACTTCCTCAACGGCAAGCTCTTCACGTACTGCACCGACCACGGGTTCCCCGACGTGCTGGGAGGGCTCAAGCAGAGCATCAGCGCGCCGCTGGTCAACGATCCGGGCACGGTCTGGGAGTACGGCGTGAGCACCGACTGGATCGGCATGATCGTCGAGGCGGTCACCGGCCAGACACTGGGTGACTACCTCGCCGAGCACGTGTACGGCCCGCTCGGGATGACGGATTCGACCTTCACGCCGACCGACGAGCAGCTCGCGCGGCTGCTGCCGATCCGGTTCCGCGCACCCGACGGCAGCCTCGTGGACACCGACCTGGACCTTTCGGCCGAACCGGAGTGGGACGCCGCCGGCCACGGCTCGTACGGGACGATCGCCGACTATGGCCGTTTCGTGCGTGCCTGGGTCAACGGCGGCGAGCTCGACGGCGCGCGCATCCTCTCCGAGGAGACGGTGGAGCTCGCGTTGCGCGACCACCTCGACGGGGCGCCGCTACCGAAGGCGATGGAGCCGACGGTCCCCGAGCTGGCGAATCCGGTCGAGCTGCTCGACGTGCCGCAGGGCTGGGGCCTGGGCTTCCACCTGTACATGGTCGACCTGCCCGGTATGCGCAGCGCCGGCTCGGCCGACTGGTCGGGGCTGTTCAACAGCTTCTTCTGGATCGACCGCACGGCGGGGATCGGTGCCGTGATCGCGACGCAGCTGCTGCCGTTCTTCGACGCCAAGATGGTCGAGACGATTCTGGGCTTCGAAGCAACCGTCTACGCGGAGTTGGCTGCGACCGTCGCGTGAGCCCCGCCGCCGCGCCGGACTAGGTGGGCGACCCCACGCCCGTCGTCCGGAATCTCCTGCGGTACGAGCTGGGGGAGACGCCCAGCGCCCGGCGGAACGTGCGCCGCATCGTGTCGGCCGATCCGAACCCCGCCCGCCGCGCCACCGCTTCCTGGCTGTGGTCGCTGGCCGCGAGCAGCACCTTGGCCGCCTCCACCCGCGCCCGCTCGACGTAGCGTGCCGGCGTCATCCCGACCTGTACGCGGAACATGCGCACCAGATGCCGCTCGCTCACCGCCGCACGGTCGGCCATCGCCGCGAGCGAATGGTCGGCGCCGGGATCGGCCACCACCGCGTCCAGGATGTCGCGCAGACCCGTCGACACCGGCGACGCCGCCTCGGTCCACACACTGAATTGCGCCTGACCGCCGGGCCGTTGCAGGAACACCACCATCCACCGTGCCACCCGCCTGGCCACGTCCGGTCCGTAGTCGGTCTCCACCAGCGCAAGACCCAGATCGATCCCGGCGCTGATGCCCGCACCGGTGATGAACGGTCCGTCCTGCACGAACAACGAGTCCGGATCCACCGAGATCTCGGGGTAGGCCAGCGCCAACTCCTGGCAGTGCGCCCAATGTGTGGTCGCCCGGCGCCCGTCGAGCAGTCCGAGCTTGGCGAGCACGAATGCGCCGGTGCACACCGACGCCACCCGCCGCGCCCGCGGCGCCAGTTCGCGCACCATCTCCAACGCCGACGCGACGACGTCGGGCGTCTGCTCCTCGGGGATGTCGTGCTCACCCGGGGTGAAATTGAAGTCCGCGGGCACGCCGCCCGGCACGATCAGCGTGTCGATGCGGTCCGGCACCTCGTCGAGCGATCGGTCGACATTGAGGACGACGAAAGATGTTGTGCTGACCGGTTTTCCGTCCACCGACGCGAGGATCACGTCGTAGCGCGCACCGAAATCGTTGGCTCGGGCGAAGATCTCCAGCGGCGCGGCGACGTCCTGCAGCGTGACCTTGTCGTAGAGCGCGAACACGATGGTTCTGCGCTGCCGCTGCGGTCTGCTCCCGTCGGACATCAGCCGCTGTCCTCTCGTCCCCCGCCTGAAGAGACGCTAGCTGCTGTCCGTTACATCCGCATTGCGGGTGAGCCCAGGTCCGGATTTGCCCGATTCGTGTCCGGTACTGACGTCCAGAGAAATTTGAGCGTAACCCGGGTGAAACCTGCTGCCCTGAACCTCATTTCATGGATTCTCGAACTGCTTTGACGCTGAGTATCGGCGTCCTCGGTGGGCTGGCGGTCGCGCTGACCGCCGAAGTCATCACCGTACCGATCTGGGTGGTGTTCCTGGCGTGGGCGTCGTTCTTCTTCGTCGGTGGCGGCGTCGCCGGGTGGGTGCGATCGGTGTCCTCGAACCTCGTTGGTGTCGTGATCGCGTCGGCCAGCCTGTACGCCGCGCACCTGATGGGGGGCAGCCTGCTGGTCACCGCCATCGCCGTCGGTGTCGGCAGCGCCGTCATGGTGCAGGCGTCCTGGGTGCCGCTGCTGGCCACCACCCCCGCCGTCGTCGTCGGCTTCGCCTCCACCGTGTCGACCGTGGCGGGCACCGGCAACGCCATCACCGTCACGACCGTCTCCCACCCGGGTCTGGTCGCCGCGCTCGCCTGTGTCCTCGGTGCGTCCTTCGGGTTGGTCTCGGAGTACCTCGCCACCGCGATGACGAAGAAATCGGAAGTCGCCACGACGACGGAAGGAAGTCCGGCCTGATGAAACTTCAGCACTATCTCGGTGGCCTGGAAGGCCTGCCCGAACCGCTGACGCTGGAGAAGCGCGTCTTCGTCGAGGAGTGGGAGAAGCGCATCTTCGGCATCCACGTCGCGATGATGGGGCTGTCGAACCACCTCGGCTCGGCACTGCCGGAATATCCCATCGACGAGGTGCCGACCGCCTTCAAGGACGAGTGGACGTGGGCCGACCTGCGCACCGGCGCCGAGGCGATGAACCCCTTCGACTACTTCAAGTTCCGCTACTACGAGAAGTGGCTGGGCGGCATCACGCAGTTCTTCATCGACAAGGGCTACGTGACCGAAGAGGAACTCGCCGACCGCATCGCCGAACTGCCCTCGGCGCCAGAGGGTTCCGGTGAAGGGGCGGTCGACGACCAGGTGATCGCCTACCTCCGGCTGGGCGACAGCCCCCGACGCGACGTCGCGCACCCGAAGTTCGCCGTCGGCTCGACGGTGCGCATCACCAACGTCCCGGCCGACGCGCACAGTCGCCTGCCCGGCTACCTGCGCGGCCGCACCGGCACCGTGGAACGCGTCTTCGAAGGCGACTACGCCTACTTCTGTCACACCGGCGACGGCATCGGCGACCCGATGCCGATCTACATCGTCGAGTTCGCGCCGGCCGAGATATGGGGCCCCCGCGCCGAAGAAGGACCACTGTCGCTATACGCCGAGCTTTTCGAGGCCTACCTGGAACCCATCGAGGAGAAGTGATGACCGAACAGTTCGCCTACCCACCCGACCGTGAAGAGATCAGCGCCAAGCAGGTCGCCGCGCTCGAAGGCCTGCTCATCGAGAAGGGTGTCATCACCGGACAGACCGTGGACAAGGTGCTCGCCTACTTCGAAACCGAGATGACGCCGCTCAACGGGAAGAAGATCGTCGTCAAGGCGTGGACCGACCCGGACTTCGCGCAGAAGATCGTCGTCGACACGCCCGCCGCCGTCGCCGAACTCGACTTCCCCGACGGAATGGCCGGCGCCGAAGGCGAACACCTGCAGGCCGTGGCCAATACGCCCGGTGTGCACAATCTGGTGATCTGCACGCTGTGCTCCTGCTTCCCGTGGCCCGTGCTGGGCCTGCCGCCGTACTGGTACAAGGATCCGACGTTCCGCTCCCGTGCGGCCCGCGAACCGCGCAAGGTGCTGGCCGAAGTCGGGCTGGACCTGCCCGCCGACACCGAGATCAAGGTGTGGGACTCCAGCGGCCACTCGCGGTGGTTCGTCATCCCCGAACGGCCCTCGGGGACCGAGGATTTCTCCGACGAGATGCTGATGGACCTGGTGACCACCGAGTCGATGATCGGCGTGGCGTTGGCCGGGCAGGCGTCATGAAGCTGCACGACACCTGCACCACCGACCAGGCGGCGCCGCAGTTCGACCACGAATGGCAGCGCCGGGCGTTCGGTTTGGCGCTCGCGCTGTCGGAGTTTCGCCACTACCCGTGGAGCGAGTTCCAGGAAACCCTGATCGAGACGATCGGCGAATGGGAGAACACGCCGGAATCCGAACGCGGACAGTGGGAGTACTACGACCACTGGGTCGCCGCGCTGGAGAAGCTCGTCGACCGCCACGAGCTGCTGACCGCACCGGTGCTCACCGACGCCGGCGACCACGCCCTGCCCACCGTGCACGACCACGACCACTGAGGAGTCCCGATGAGCAATGCCAAAGCCGTCGCCGTCCCGCGCATCAACGTCCGGGCCGTCGCGCCGGCACTCGTCATCGCGGCCCGATTGACGGCGATCACGATGCTCGCGCTGATCGCCTACTACTTCGTCGGGTACGACCAGGGTGCGGTGTCGGTGTTCGGCAACGACACCCACGTCCACGAGTTCCTCCACGATGCCCGCCATCTGCTGGGGTTCCCGTGCCACTGAGTGAAATGCCCGCGGCGGTACGGTATCTGGTGCCCGGCGCCGTCGCCGGACTGGCGGCGTTCGCGTTCAGCCGGGCGATGATCGAACCGTTGGTCGGCGCCGCCGTGGACTACGAGGGCGAGCGCGAACACGTCGAGTCGACGCTGACCGGTGAGCATGCCCACGGTCATGAGCTGTTCAGCCGCGCGGTGCAGGAGAACATCGGCGCTGCGGTCGGCATCGTCGTGTTCGGCATCGTGATGGGTGTGCTGTTCGCGGTGGCCCATACCGTGATTCGAACGGCGTTGCAACGACGGGGTTTCGCGCCGGAGGCGACCGGCCTGGCGCTACTGCTGGCGGCGGGGATGTTCGCCGCGATCGTCCTCGTGCCGAGCCTGAAATATCCGGCGAACCCGCCCACCGTCGGACTGGACGAGACGGTGGGGGCACGCAGTTCGGCGTTCCTGGCGATGACGGTGCTCTCCGTGGTGGCAGCCTGCATGGCGGTGGCCGTCGGGCTGGCGTGCGCGCGCCACTGGGGGCCGTGGCGGTCGACGGCGCTGGCGGTCGGCGGCTATGTCGCGGTGATGCTCGGCGTGATGATGGTGTTGCCCGGCTTCGACGAAGTTCCCGGGCCGATCGCGGGACCCGACGGGCTGCTGCTCGCCGGCTTCCCCGCTGAGGTGCTGGCCGACTTCCGCGTCTATACGTTGGTGAACCAGGCGTTGATGTGGTTGGTGATCGGCGTCGTCGCGGCCCTGCTGACGAAAGGGCCGTCGATGCGTTCTGACCGCACCAACGACATGGTGCGACCGAACGCTGTCATCAATTGATGACAGCGCGCAAAGCCCCCGCGGAGAACGGGTTCGGTCAAGCGGTATCACACTGGTATCATGCCCGGCATGGGTATGACACTGCGCACCAGCGAGGAACAGACTGAGGCGCTGCGTCGGCAGGCCCGCGCCGAAGGGCGTTCGATGCAGGCGGTCGCCTTGTCGGCCATCGACGAGTACATCGAGCGCCGCGCCCACCGGAGCAATGTCAAAGCAGTGTTGGACAAGGTGATTGAGCGGGAGCAGGGTGTGTTGCGACGTCTCGCTGACACGTGACCGTCTACCTCGACTTGGAGGATCTACTGCTGGTGGCGGTCCACGCTGTCAGCCCCGACGTGGTGGTCAGAGACTACGGACTACTGGAATCTGCGGCCGCGCGCCCCAGGGCCACGGTGCTCGGGGCCGAGGCGTACCCCGACGTGCACACGAAGGCTGCCGCGTTGCTGCACTCCCTGTGTCGAAATCACGCTCTCGTCGACGGCAACAAGCGCCTGGCATGGGCGGCCAGTCAAGTCTTTCTCGGTCTCAACGGCGCGTGGGTCACGGCCAGCGAGGACGACCGCTTCGACTTGATGATCGCCGTGGCATCGGGGGCGATAACCGACGTCGAGGAGATCGCCGCGCGGCTGCTTGCTTGGTGTTGCTGAGCCTCACCCAGGTACATTCGGCCCATGACCGGCGACGTCTGGAACCTGGATGCCTCCGAGGGGCAGCTGCTGATTCACACCGGGGTCACCGGCCGGGCAGCCAGGATGGGTCATCGGTTGACGATCGCCATGAACACCTGGCTGGCCACGGTGCGGTGGAGCGGCGGCGAACCCATCGAGGCCGAGTTGACGGTCGACGTGGAATCTCTTGACGTGCTCAAGGGCCAGGGCGGTGTCAAGGCGCTGTCCGCGCCGGAGAAAGCGCTGGCGCGGTCGAATGCCTTGAAAGCCTTTGATGTGCAACGGTTTCCGCAGATCCGCTTCTGGGC
>CAZOIX010000132.1:0-8231 GCA_964579685.1 uncultured Mycobacterium sp. | reverse complement strand
CTCGTCAGCTCGGCGGCCATCGCCCTCTGCAGCTTAGGATCGTGGGCCGCCGCGGTCGCCAGCGCGGCGTAGCCGTCCTCGCTCACCACGGTCCGCTGCGCCCACATCGTCGGGACCGCCACGGCGAGCAGGACGGTCGTGACGAGCCACAGGAATACGGTCGCGACGAACCGCACGCGTCCTCCTTACCGGGACGTGCGGCAGTCAGTCGGCCAAGGCACGTCCCACGATGAGGGGGTCTGGTCTACCGACCACCTCATGGTCCTTGTTGTCGTAGTCGAACTTACTCAACACGTGACGCATGGCATTCACACGTGCGCGCTTCTTGTCGTTGCTCTTGACGACGGTCCACGGCGCGGCCTCGGTGTCCGTCCACGCGAACATATCTTCCTTCGCGGCGGTGTAGTCGTCCCATTTGTCCAGCGACGCAAGGTCGGTCGGGGACAGCTTCCACTGCCGCACCGGATCGACCTGGCGGATCGTGAACCGGGTGCGCTGCTCGGACGGGGAGACCGAGAACCACAGCTTGGTCAGGCTGATGCCGTCGTTGACCAGCATCTGTTCGAACAGCGGTACCTGGCGGATGAATTCGGCGTGTTGTCTGGCGGTGCAGAAACCCATGACCCGTTCGACGCCGGCGCGGTTGTACCACGAACGGTCGAACAACACGATCTCCCCCGCGGCGGGAAAGTGGTTGATGTAGCGCTGGAAATACCACTGCGTGCGCTCGCGGTCCGTCGGCTTCTCCAGCGCGACGACGCGGGCACCGCGCGGGTTCAGATGCTCCATGAAACGCTTGATGGTGCCGCCCTTGCCTGCCGCGTCGCGACCCTCGAACACGATGATGTGCCGGTGGCCGTTGGCCTGGCTCCACTTCTGCAGCTTCAGCAGTTCGATCTGCAGCAGGCGCTTCTGCTCCTCGTAATCGGGGCGCGACATGCGATCGTCGTACGGATAGCCCTCACGCCAGGTGTCCACCTCGGTATCGCTGGGATGGTGTACCAACACGGGATCGTCATCGTCGTCGTCCCGGACGCTGTAGTACTCGGTTCCCTTGAGCTCGGTCACCGGCAGAAAATATCGACCCCCCCGTAAGCGTGGATGACGTCGAGGTGAACGGCAGGTGGCGCGCCGAGGTGCTACTTGGCCGTGCGTTTGGGCCGGATGAGCGCGAACTTCGTCATCATGGTGTTCATCCGCTTGAGCGCGCGCAGCGAGTTGTTGTAGTAATTGCCACCCGCACCGACGTTGGTCCGTGGCGCGACCACGACTTCTTGACGGCAGAACTTGCGCACGCCGTCGGCGCCGCCGAAGCGGGCTCCGATACCCGAGGTCTTCCAGCCACCCATCGGTGCGGTGGTGCACATCAGGTTCGAGATCACGTCGTTGATGTTGACCGCTCCGCAATCAAGTTCCACCGCAACGTCATTCGCACGTTCGATGTCTTTGGAGAAGACCGACGCGCTGAGGCCGTAAGGGCTGTCGTTGGCCAGTCGCACCGCTTCGGCGACGGTGGCGACCTTCATGATGGGCAGCGTCGGGCCGAACGTCTCCTCCATCATGGCGTCCATCGAGTGGTCGACGTCGACGAGCACCGTCGGTTCGTAGAAGCTGCCGGGGCCTGCCGCGCGCTTACCGCCGGTGAGCACCCGCGCGCCCTTGGCGACCGCGTCGGCGACGTGACGTTCCGTGACCGCGAGCTGGGTCTCGTCGATGAGCGCACCGAAATCGTGCCCCTCACCGGCCCCCATCTTCAGGTTCTCGACGTCGCGCACCACGGCGTCGACGAACTCGTCGTAGACCGACTCGAGCACGTACACCCGCTCGACGGACACGCAGGTCTGGCCGGCGTTGAAGAACGCGCCCCAGACCGCGGCGTGGGCGGCAAGGTCGACATCGGCGTCCTCGAGAACGATCATCGGATCCTTGCCGCCGAGTTCCAGACTGATCGGGGTGAGCCTGCGCGCCGCGCGCTCTGCCACCTTGGCCCCCGTGGCGGACGAGCCGGTGAACTGGACGTAGTCGGCGTTGTCCACGACCGCCTCGACCGCCTCTTTGGCTCCCTGCACAATGGCCATCACCTCGGGGGCACCCGAGTCGGCCCACCCGCGCATGAGCAGTTCCGCGGTCAGCGGCGTGCGCTCAGACGGCTTGAGCAGGACCGCGCAGCCTGCGGCGAGGGCGGCGATACCGTCCATCAGAAGGTTGGCCACCGGGTAGTTCCACGGCGCGACGATGGCGACGATCGGCCTCGGCCGGTAGTGCACCGTCACCTTCTTGATGTTCAGGAAGGGCAGTGAGGCCGGACGGGTCTCGGGCGCCAGCGCCTTCTCCATCGTCTTGATGTAGTAGGAGGCGATCATGATCAGCAACGGAACCTCTTGCGCGGCGTCGGTGGCCGACTTGCCGGTCTCGGCGATCAGCAGCTGTTCGATCTCGTCCCGGTGCTCGCCCATCCACACGGCGAACCGAGCCAACACCTTCGCGCGGCCCTTGGCGCCGCGGGCCTCCCACTCTCGCTGCGCGCGACGCAGACCGGCCGCGATGCGCGGAACGTCGGCGGGGTCGGTCCACCGCACCGTCCCGGCCACGGCGCCGGTCGCGGGACTGTGAATGGTGCTCGCGTCGGACAGATCAACATCGGGTGTTGCGGTCATAGCCCCATGCTACGACCCCGTGTGATTTAGATCGCAGCGGGGTTGACACGTGTCAAGTCGCGCCGCGAGACGAGCGCCACGACACACACCAGCGACGTACCCAACAGCACGCCGCCGACGGTGTCGGTGAAGTAGTGGAACGTGGACCCGACACCGACCATGGCGAGCGCGACATAGGCGATCGCGACGAGCCGCGCCCACAGCGCACCCCGTACCACCAGCACGAAGAGCCCCACCACGACCGTCGTCATCGTGATGTGCCCACTCGGGTAGGCCAGACCGTCACCGGCGTTGCGTCCGAAGAACGGTTTGATGACCTGCACCAGCAGATAGGCGGCCGGCGGAAATGCGACGGCGAGGACCGCGAACCGCCACCACTGCCGATACAGCGCAATGACCACCACCGTCACCCCGATGACGGCCAGCGATACCGGGTTCGCGAGGAGGGTCAGCGCGCGCACCGGGGTGTGCCCGAACCGGTCGAACCAGTCGTCCAGTGAGGTGGTGCCCTTACCGACGACCAATCCGAGCACGACCATCGCCGCCACCCCGATCGGCGGCCACCACTGACTCGGACTCATGCGATGCCACGCACGTAGGCCGCCTGGCCCAGGTGCTGTGCGCTGTCATCGATGATGCTCACCAGCCGCACCCCCGCGGTCACCGGCGGATCCCAATGCTCGTCGACCACGCGGTCGAGTTCCTCGGGCGTGACCGAGGCGACGTATTCGAGCGTCGCCTTGTGCACATCTCGGTAGTAGCCGGCGAGCAGGTCTGCCGACGCGCGCACGCGAGCCACCTCGTCAGGGCCGTCGCCGTAACCCATCGCGCCGCGCGGTAGATCGAGGCCGAAACGGTCGACCCAGCCGTGGGAGAACCACACCTGTTCGGTGCCTGCGATGTGCGCCAGCTGAAGGTCGTGCTGACGCGCGCTGTGCCAGATCAGCCACGAGATGCTGTTCGCCTCCGGGGTCGGCCGGAAGAACGCCACCTCGTCGGTCAGCCCGTCGGTGAGCCCCTCGACGTGTTCGATCAGCCTGGTGAAGGCGTCCCGGAGCAGTGCACGGACCGCCGACGCATCAGAGCTAGCCATATCTAGACGGTACCCAGTTCAGTCCTGGGGTCCCCCGCCGTGGAAAACCGCCTCGACGTTGTTGCCGTCGGGGTCGCGCACGAATGCGCCGAAATACCCGGGGTGGTACTCCGGCCACAGCCGCGGCGCATGCAGAGATTCGGCGCCCGCCTCGAGCGCGGCGTCGTAGAACGCCTGGACCGCATCGCTGCCGGCGGCCTGGAACGCAACATGCACTTCGCGGTTCGGCCCGGCCGCCTCACCAGCGCTCATGTCGGCGATCCAGAAATCGGGCTTGCCGTCCTTCCCGTAACCGATGGCTACCCGGTAGTCCAGTTGGCGGGTGTATCCGAGCACGCCGAGCACCTTGTCGTAGAAGGCTTTGGATTCATCCCAGTTCGCACAGTTGATTCCGAGGTGGTCGATCATCCGGCCATCGTAGATTCGATATATGACATTCGAATTGGTCATTCGCAACGGCACCATCGTCGACGGACTCGGCGGCGAACCCTACGTCGGCGATGTCGCGATTTCCGACGGTGTGATCGCGGCCGTGGGCACCGTCGACGGCTCAGGCGAGCGGGAGATCGATGCGACGGGACTGCTGGTCACTCCCGGCTTCGTCGATCTGCACACTCACTACGACGGACAGGCGATCTGGAGCGACCGCATGATTCCGTCGTCGGCACACGGTGTGACGACCGCCGTGATGGGCAACTGCGGGGTGGGTTTCGCCCCGTGCCGCGCCGAGGACCACGACGTGCTCGTCGACGTGATGGCGGGCGTCGAGGACATCCCCGGCGTCGTGATGGTCGACGGGTTGCCGTGGACGTGGGAGACCTTCCCGGAATTCATGGACGCGTTGGAGGCGCGGCACCGCGACATCGACGTGGCCGCCTTCCTCCCCCACTCGCCGCTGCGGGTGTACGTGATGGGGCAACGCGGGGTGGACCGCGAACCCGCGACCACCGAGGATCTTTCGCTGATGCGCAAGCTCGCCGCCGAAGCGGTGCGCGCCGGTGCGCTGGGCTTCGCATCGTCCCGCCTGACATTGCACAAGACCATCAAGGGACAACCCATTCCGAGCTATGACGTCGACTACGCCGAGATCGAGGCCATTGCACGCGGCCTCGATGACGCCGGCGGTGGACTGCTGCAGTTCGTGCCCGACCTGATGGCGGGTGACTACCAGGCGTCCCTGGGTGCGGTGTTCGACGTCGCGGGCGACGTCGGGCTACCTGTGACGTTCACGATGGCGATCGGCAACGCGGGACCACCGATCCACCTCGACGCGCTGACCATGGTGGAGAAGGCCAATGCGAACGGCGGGGATGTCACCGGCCAGATCTTCCCGCGCCCCATCGGTCTGATCCTCGGCCTGGACCTGTCGGGCAACCCGTTTGTGATGTACCCGTCCTATCAGGAGATCGCGGATCTGCCGCTGGCCGAGCGCGTCGCCAAGATGCGCGAACCAGACGTGCGCGAACGCATCCTGACCGACCACCCGAGCAGCGACGGGCATCCGCTGATGTTCGCCGCCCAGGCGTGGGACTACATGTTCCCGCTCGGCGATCCACCCAACTACGAACCGGCGGAGTCGGATTCGATCGGCGCACGCGCAAGGACGCGCGGGGTCGATCCGTTGGAGGAGGCCTACGACCGTCTCCTCGACGACGACGGACACGCGATGCTGCTGGTCACCCTGGCCAATTTCCGCGACAAGTCCCTGGACACCGTCGCCGAGTTGATCCAGCGCGAGGACGTCGTGCTCGGCCTCGGAGACGGCGGAGCGCACTACGGAATGATCTGCGACGCAAGCTTTCCCACCTACCTGTTGACGCACTGGGTGCGCGACCGCAAGTCCGGACGGCTTCCGCTCACCCAGGTGATCAAGGAGCTGACCTCGGTACCGGCCCGGATCGCCGGGCTGAGCGACCGCGGCCGCCTCGCGGTCGGATACAAGGCAGACGTCAACGTCATCGACGCCGACGCGCTGCACCTGCACCGGCCGACCGTCAAATCGGATCTGCCCGCGGGCGGTCGCCGATTGGATCAGACCGCCGACGGCTACGTCATGACGATGGTGTCAGGAGAGATCATCGCCGAGAACGGCGAACCGACCGCCGCCCGCCCCGGCACGTTGATCCGTGGTCGCCAACCCGCACCGCTCAGCGGGTGACGACCACCTTGCCGGTCATCCGCCCGGTCTCGACGTCGCGGTGCGCCTCGCGCAGGCCGGCGGCGGTGAACCCCTCGATGGTCTTGGTGACGGTGGTGCGCAGGGTGCCGTCGTCGACGAGCTCCGCGGTGCGGGCCAGCAGCCGCTGCTGCTCGATCATGTCGGGCGTCTCGAACTTCGAGCGGGTGAACATCAACTCCCAATGCCACGCGATGCTCTTCTCTTTCAGTTCGAGCAGGTCCAGACCCGGTGGTTCGTCGATCGCGGTGATGTGGCCGAACGGCCTGACGATCGCGGCGTAGTCGGAGATGTTGCCCTTCGAGTGCGGTGAGAAGAGGTAGTCGACGCCGCCGGGCGCGACGGCCAGCGCCTCGTCGCGCAGGTTGTGGTGGTTGATGACGGCGTCGGCGCCCATACGATGCGCCCATTCGCGAGACTCGTCACGGCTGGCCGTCGCGATCACCCTGACGCCGGTCAACGCCTTGGCCAGCTGGATCATGATCGAGCCGACGCCGCCGGCGGCCGCGAGCACCAGCAGGTCGCCCGTCGAATCCTTGGTCAGGCCGAAGCGGTCGAACAGCGTCTCCCAGGCCGTGATGGTCGTCAGTGGCAGCGCCGCCGCGTCGGCGAACGACAGCGACGTGGGTTTGCGCGACACGATGCGCTCGTCGACCGCCTGGAACTCAGCGTTGCTCCCGGGCCTGGTGAGGTCGCCTGCGTACCAGACCTCGTCACCGACAGACAACGTTTCCACCTGCGGCCCAACAGCTTCCACGATCCCCGCAGCGTCGTACCCGAGAATCGCGGGTGTCGACGACCGCTGCAGACCGGCGCGCACCTTGACGTCGGCGGGGTTCACGGAGACGGCGGTGACTCGGACCAGCACGTCGCGGGCACGAAGTTGCGGCAGGTCGACCGTGACGTCCTGAACGGCCTCGGCGTCGTCGATGGACGTTGTGGCAAACGATCCGATCGCTGTCATCGTGGGCATGTTTGGGCTCAACACCGGGATGCGATGGAAATCTTCCCGGCGGCTCGTATCCTCGGCTTATGAGCGTCAAGGTGGATCTGGACAAACTCGCCGACGCGCTGGCGGACTTCTCGTTCGGTTATCTGATCACCGTCGGCGACGACTACCGTGCCCACACCGTGGCCGTCGAACCGGTGCTGGCCGACGGGGTCTTCGACGTCGGACAGATGGGTTCGGGCACCCGCCGCAATGCGGGCGAACGTCCCGACGTCACCGTGATCTGGCCACCCGCCGATCCCGGCGGCTACACGCTGATCGTCGACGGCCGCGCCGATGTGACCGATGACCGACTCACGGTCACCCCGATCAAGGCGATCCTGCACCGCCGCGCCACCGCGGACTCCACGGCGACGAGCCCCGATGGCCTGCACGACTGCCTGCCGCTGAAGAAGTAACGCCTCGACTGTGCATCTGGCGACGAATTTCGCTCGCAATCGTCGTCAGATTCACGCTCGGAACAAAAAGCCCCGACTCGCCAAGCGAGCCGGGGCTTTTGTTGAGCAGACTTAGAAGTCCATGCCGCCCATGCCACCGGTCGGGTCGCCCACAGGTGCGGCGGCCTTCTCCGGCTTGTCGGCGACAACGGCCTCGGTGGTCAGGAACAGCGCCGCGATGGACGCCGCGTTCTGCAGCGCCGAACGCGTCACCTTGACCGGGTCGGCCACGCCCGCCTTGAGCAGGTCCTCGTACTCACCGGTGGCGGCGTTGAGCCCGACACCCGGCTTGGAGTTGGTGACCTTCTCGGCGACAACGCCGGGCTCGAGCCCACCGTTGAACGCGATCTGCTTGAGCGGAGCCGACAGCGCCACGCGGACGATGTTGGCACCGGTGGCCTCGTCGCCCGTGAGCTTCAGCTCATCCAGTGTCGGAGCCGACTGCAGCAGCGCCACGCCGCCACCGGCGACGATGCCCTCCTCGACGGCCGCCTTCGCGTTGCGCACGGCGTCCTCGATGCGGTGCTTGCGCTCCTTGAGCTCCACCTCGGTGGCAGCGCCGGCCTTGATCACCGCAACACCGCCGGCCAGCTTGGCCAGGCGCTCCTGCAGCTTCTCACGGTCGTAGTCGGAGTCACTGTTCTCGATCTCGGCGCGGATCTGCGCGACGCGGCCCGCGATCGCCTCGGAATCGCCGGCACCCTCGACAATGGTGGTCTCGTCCTTGGTCACGACGACCTTGCGCGCCTGACCCAGCAGGGCGACGTCGGCGGTCTCCAGGGACAGCCCGACCTCCTCGCTGATGACCTGGCCACCGGTGAGGATCGCCATGTCCTGCAGCATCGCCTTGCGGCGGTCA
>CAZOIX010000131.1:0-8233 GCA_964579685.1 uncultured Mycobacterium sp. | reverse complement strand
CCCAACGGTGTCGGCAAGACCACGCTGTTCAAGACCATCGTGGGACTCGAGCAGCCCGACAGCGGAACCGTCAAGATCGGCGAGACGGTCAAGCTGAGCTACGTCGACCAGAGCCGGGCGGGCATCGACCCCAAGAAGACGGTGTGGGAAGTGGTGTCCGACAAGCTGGACTACATCGAGGTCGGGCAGAACGAGATCCCGTCGAGGGCCTACGTCTCGGCGTTCGGGTTCAAGGGTCCGGATCAGCAGAAACCTGCGGGCGTGCTGTCCGGCGGTGAGCGCAACCGGCTCAACCTGGCGCTCACCCTCAAGGAGGGCGGCAACCTCATCCTTCTCGACGAGCCGACCAACGACCTGGACGTGGAAACGCTGTCGTCGCTGGAGAACGCATTGGAGAACTTCCCGGGCTGCGCGGTGGTGATCTCCCACGACCGCTGGTTCCTCGACCGGACCTGTACGCACATCCTCGCGTGGGAGGGCGACGACGACAACGAGGCGAAGTGGTACTGGTTCGAGGGCAACTTCGCGGGTTACGAGGAGAACAAGGTAGAGCGGCTCGGTGAGGACGCGGCACGTCCGCACAGGGTGACCCACCGCCGCCTCACACGCGACTAGTGTCGATCAGCGGACCACGGAACCACCGTCACACTGGGGGCGGCGGCGACAGCCAACGACGGATGGTCCGCGGGTACAGGCGAGGAGCATGCCATGTCGGTGAATCCGGGAGCCGTGGGGAGACCAGCTGACCCTGGTTCCGGTGGCGTGGCACCTCCGGCGCCGCAGGCGCTCACCCCCGACCAGATCGGCCGTCTTGCCCACGCCTACCTGGACACGTACCGCGGTCCGCACGACGCCCCGGCCGCCGACTCGTCGGTGACGTTGCCGGTGGACATGACGTCGCGCCAGATGATGAGCCCGAACCTGGTGACGTCGCACCACCGGCTGGGCCGACGTCGGCCGGTCGGCGACACCCGGGTGGCGGTGTATGGAGCCGATGACCCGGCGGGATTCGGCCCCGCATTGCAGATCGTCACCGACTACAGCCCGATGGTGATGGACTCGGTGACAGTGCTGCTGCATCGATTCGGCGTGGCCTACACGGCGATCATGAACCCGGTCTTCCGTGTGCGCCGGGGCCCGACCGGCGAGCTACTGGAGCTGCGACCGCTCCCCGACGTGGGATCGTCCCGCGAAGGCGTCGACGAGTCGTGGATCCACGTCCAGCTCGCCCAGTCGCCGGACAGCAAGGCGCTCACCCAGGTCGCGCAACTGCTTCCCGGCGTCCTGGCCGACGCCCGGCAGGTCGCGCTCGATTCCGGTGCGATGGTTGCGACGATGCGCGGACTCGCGCACGAGCTCGACACCGACCCCGAAGGCCGATTCCCCGGACGCGACCGCCGGGACGTCGCGGCGCTGCTCCGCTGGCTGGCCGACGGGCACTTCGTGCTGCTCGGGTATCAACGCTGCCCGGTCAGCGACGGGCGCTCCTCGGTCGACCTGTCCAGCCGACTCGGGGTGCTGCGGCTACGACAAGAAGTGCTTCCGCAGCTGACCGATGACAACGAGCTGCTGGTGCTGGCGCAGGCCACCATTCCCAGCTACCTGCGCTACGGCGCATACCCCTACATCGTCGTGGTGCGCGAACACCCGGGTGCGATGGCCATCGAACACCGCTTCGTCGGCTTGTTCACCGTCGCCGCCACCAATGCCAATGTGCTTGAAATACCGCTGATTTCACGGCGCGTGCGCGAAGCGTTGGCGCTGTCGCAGCGCGACCCCAGCCACCCCGGACAGCTGTTGCTCGACATCATCCAGACGATTCCCCGGTCCGAGCTGTTCGCGTTGTCGGCGCAGGAACTGCTCGACATGGTCAAGGCGGTCATCGACCTCGGTTCACGCCGGCGCACATTGCTGTTCATGCGAGCCGATTCGCTGGCCCACTTCGTCTCGTGTCTGGTCTACCTGCCGCGCGACCGCTACACCACCGCGGTCCGGCTGGAGATGCAGGACATCCTGGTCTCCGAACTCGGCGGCGTCAGTATCGAGTACACCGCGCGCGTCAGCGAATCACCCTGGGCAGTAGTGCATTTCACGGTGCGGATGCCCGACGACACGCGTCCGGCCAGCGTCGACACCTCGGTCGCCAACGAGAATCGTATCCAGAACCTGCTGACCGAAGCCGCACGGACGTGGGGGGATCGTCTGATCGGCGCCGTCAAGACCGGCTCCATCGACCAGTTCAGGGCGGAACACTACGCGGCGGCGTTCACCGACTTCTACAAGGAAGCCGTCGATCCTCCAGACGCCATCAACGACATCGCGATCATCGAAGAGCTTCAGGACGATTCGATCACGCCGGTGCTCATCGACACCAGCGAGGAGGGCATCGCCCAACTCACCCTGTATCTGGGTGGGCACGACGCATCGCTGAGCGACCTGCTGCCGATGCTGCAGTCGATGGGCGTGGTGGTGCTCGAAGAGCGACCCTTCACCGTGACCCGGCCCGACGGGTTACCGGTGTGGATCTACCAATTCAAGATCTCGCCGCACAAGTCCATTCCGGAGGTGCCACCGGGTCCGGAGCGTGAGGCCACCGAGGCGCGTTTCGCCGACGCGCTGGCTGCGATCTGGAACGGGCGCGCCGAGATCGATCGGTTCAACGAACTCGTCCTGCGGGCAGGTCTGAACTGGCAGCAGGTGGCCGTCCTGCGCAGCTATGCGAAGTATCTGAGGCAGGCGGGATTCCCCTATAGCCAGGCACATATCGAAGGCGTGATCAATGAGAACGCCGCGACTGCACGGTCGCTGGTCGAATTGTTCGAGGCGCTGTTCTATCCATCGGCCCCGACAGATGACGAGCCCAGACGACGCGATGCCCAGGCCGCCGCCGCCGCCGTCGCCGCCGATATCGATGCGTTGGTCAGCCTGGACACCGACCGCGTCCTGCGCGCGTTCGCGTCGATGATTCAGGCCACACTTCGCACCAACTACTTCGTGTCCGCGCAGGACTCGGCACGCGCCCGGAACGTGCTCGCCTTCAAGCTCGATCCCGGTCTGATCGACGAACTTCCGCTGCCTCGACCCCGATTCGAGATCTTCGTCTATTCACCGCGGGTGGAGGGCGTACACCTGCGTTTCGGGTTCGTCGCCCGCGGTGGCCTGCGCTGGTCGGACCGTAAGGAAGACTTCCGCACCGAGATCCTGGGCCTCGTCAAGGCGCAGGCGGTGAAGAACGCCGTGATCGTACCGGTGGGCGCAAAGGGCGGTTTCGTGGTGAAGAACCCGCCGCTGCCGACCGGGGATGCTGCCGTCGACCGCGACGCCCAGCGTGCCGAGGGCGTCGCCTGCTACCGGCTCTTCATCTCGGGGTTGCTCGACGTCACCGACAACGTCGACAAGGCCACCGGTGCCGTGGTGACACCGCCCGACGTCGTCCGCCGCGACGGTGACGACGCTTATCTGGTGGTCGCGGCGGACAAGGGCACTGCGACGTTCTCGGACATCGCCAACGAGGTGGCACAGTCCTACGGCTTCTGGCTCGGTGACGCGTTCGCCTCGGGTGGATCGGTGGGATACGACCACAAGGCGATGGGTATCACCGCCAAGGGTGCCTGGGAATCGGTCAAGCGGCACTTCAGGGAAATGGGTGTCGACACACAGTCCGAGGACTTCACCGTCGTCGGTGTCGGCGACATGAGTGGTGACGTGTTCGGCAACGGGATGCTGTTGTCCAAGCACATTCGCCTGCTCGCCGCGTTCGATCACCGGCACATCTTCATCGACCCCGATCCCGACGCGGCGCGGTCATGGGACGAGCGCAAGCGCCTCTTCGACCTGCCGAGGTCCAGCTGGGAGGACTACGACACCTCGCTGATCAGTGAGGGCGGGGGTGTCTACAGCAGGCTGCAGAAGGCCATCCCGATCAGCGCTGCGGCCCGAGCGGCATTGGGTATCGAGAGCGGCATCGAAGAACTCACGCCTCCGGCTCTGATGAAGGCGATCCTGAAGGCTCCGGCGGATCTGCTGTTCAACGGCGGGATCGGCACCTACATCAAGGCCGAGAGTGAGTCCGACGCCGATGTCGGCGATCGCGCCAACGATCCGGTGCGCGTCAACGGTAATCAGTTGCGCGCCAAGGTGATCGGCGAGGGAGGAAACCTCGGCGTGACTTCGCTGGGCCGCATCGAGTTCGATCTCGCCGGCGGGCGGATCAACACCGACGCGTTGGACAACTCGGCGGGTGTCGACTGCTCCGACCACGAGGTCAACATCAAGATCCTGATCGATTCGCTCGTCACCGCCGGCAAGGTCGGGCCCGAGGAGCGCACCGATCTGCTGCTGTCGATGACCGACGAGGTCGGTCGTCTGGTACTCGCGGACAACAAGGATCAGAATGACCTGTTGGGCACCAGCCGCGCGAACGCTGCCAGCATGCTGTCCGTCCACGCGCGCATGATCAAGGACTTTGTTGCCGATCGCGGCCTGAATCGCGAACTCGAGGCGTTGCCGTCCGAGAAGGAGATCGCCCGACGCACCGAGGCCGGAATCGGTTTGACTTCACCAGAACTCGCGACGCTGATGGCTCACGTCAAACTGGCGCTCAAGGACGACGTCATCGCCAGCGAGCTGCCGGAGCAGGAAGTTTTCGCCTCGCGGTTACCGGGGTACTTCCCGGCCCAGCTCCGCGACGGGTTCGCCACCGACATCCGCTCGCACCAACTGCGCCGTGAGATCGTGACCACGATGCTGGTCAACGATCTGGTCGACACCAGCGGCATCTCGTACGCCTACCGCGTCGCGGAGGACGTCGGCGTGGGACCGGTGGACGCGGTCCGCAGCTACACGGCCACCGAAGAGATATTCCGAATCGGCAAGATGCTGCGCGAGATCCGTGCGGCCGATGTGCCCGTATCGGTGTCCGATCGGATGACGCTGGACCTGCGGCGGCTGATCGACCGTGCCGGCCGCTGGCTGCTCAACTATCGGCCGCAACCGCTGGCGGTAGGCGCCGAGATCAACCGGTTCGCAGCGAAAGTCGCCGCATTGACACCACGCATGTCGGAATGGCTGCGCGGCGACGACAAGGCGATCGTCGCGAAGGAGGCCGGTGAGTTCGGTTCGCACGGCGTATCGAGCGACCTGGCCTACATGGTGGCGACCGGGCTGTATCAGTACAGCCTGTTGGACGTCATCGACATCGCCGACATCGTGGACCGCGAACCCGCCGAGGTCGCCGACACATACTTCGCGCTGATGGATCATTTCAACACCGACGGCCTGCTCACCGCGGTATCGCGGCTGGAACGCGACGACCGCTGGCATTCGTTGGCGCGCCTGGCGATTCGTGACGACATCTACGGATCCCTGCGGGCCCTGTGCTTTGATGTCCTTGCGGTGGGTGAGCCCGACGAGAACGGCGAGGAGAAGATCGCCGAATGGGAGTTGACGAACAGCTCCCGCGTCGCCCGTGCGCGACGGACGCTCGCCGAGATCTACGAGGGCGGAAACCTCGATCTGGCGACTCTGTCGGTGGCCGCGCGCCAGATACGCAGCATGACGCGAACGAGTGGGACGGGGACCTCTGGGTGACAGGCGATGAGCGTCAGCGAAGAGAATCGAACTCAGCTTTTGTGGCCGCTGTTCCGGTCCGCTGGTCCGACATCGACATGTACCAGCACATCAACCACGCGACGATGGTCACTCTCCTCGAAGAAGCCCGGATCCCTTTTCTGCGTGAGCCGTTCGGCCCCGAGATCGAGACCATCGGCCTGCTCATTGCGGACGTGCACATCTCCTACAAGGCGCAATTGCGATTGATCGATTCGCCCCTGCAGGTGACGATGTGGTCGAAGCGTGTGCGTTCCGTGGATTTCACGGTGGGCTACGAAGTGCGGTCAGTCGGCGCTCCGCCCGAGTCGAAGCCCGCGGTGATCGCCGATACACAACTGGCCGCTGTCCACATCAAGGAGCAACGACTGCACCGGCTTTCGAGTCAGCAGCGCGAGTATCTGGAGCGCTATCTCCGATGACCGACGCCGAGCGCGGTATCTGGCTCGACGACGCCATGCAGCGCGAAGACCTTGCGACGTTCGTGGACCGCGCGTTGCGGCTGGACGACGCGGCGGTGATCAGGCTGCGCGAACGCGCGGGCGGGCAGGTCGTGGCCTGGGTGTCGACCGGGTTCGACGTTCTGGCCAGCCGGGTTGTCGTCGGACGGGTCAAGCCGGCTGACCTGTCGGCGGGTGCCGACGCTCTGGCCGCCGGACTGGCGGAGATGGACCCCAGCGGGTACGTCGAGACCGGCTTCGGGATGGACTCGGCGTGGCGTGGCGGCCTACCACCGGAATCGGGGTTCGAGCATCTCGACGATGTGCCTGCCGGCGTCATGCTCGATCTGGCGCAGCGCGGCGTCTCGCTCGCGAAGGAACATTCCAGCAGCCACGGACCCCCTGCGTCGCTGCTGGACCAGGAGGTGGTGGCGGTCAGCGCGGGCGATGCCAGTGTCGGGATACCGATGCGCTGTGTGTTCGCCTTGACCGCAATGGGTTTCCTGCCGCAGTCGGGGGAAGAGGTAGCCGCCGACGAGATCGTCCGTGTCCGTGCGCAGCCGGCCTGGTTGCGTGTCGACGCCCGCTTCGGCTCGGTATACCGGCGGCGCGGCGACCCCGCCCTCGTCTTGCGGTGACCTTGTCGCAATATTGCTTCTAGGGCTGTGGTTTCGGCGATCGGAGCGACCCTCTACGCAATCTTGCGATAGCCGCGCCGCGCGAAGGCCTCGGCGACCCGGTGGATGATGTAACGCCTGCTGTGCTCTGCGACCACGTGAATGTCGATCCAGCCTTGCTGGTCGACAAGATCAGCGCGGCCGATGTCGTGCACGTACCGCTTCCGGTCGGTGAAGTGTTGCCGGCCGTCGTAGTCGAGTCCGATCATCGCCTCGTCGTAGCCCATGTCGAGGAATGCCTCACGGAAGCCGTCAGAGACCCGGATCTGGGTACGCGGTCTGGGAAATCCAGCGTCGATCAGCAGTAATCGCAGCCAGGTTTCCCTCGGTGACTCCGCGCCGGCGTCCATCAAGTCGAGAGCAATCCTGGACCGGGGGAGTCCGCGCGCCCGCGGATGTCTCTCGGCCACGAGTAGGACATCGGCGGCGCTCACACCGGCGCTTCGCGCCAGAGCATCCAGATGCGCGACAGCTGCGTCGCGAGGCAAGTGCCTGGCCAGGTCGAAGGCTGTGCGCTGCGGTGTCGTCACGAGAAGCCCGTCGCGCGCGAGGACTTCGTCAGCTTCAATCCGCTCACGGCGAACGACGATCCCTCGCGGCGCGCGAGTCATGCGCCCGATCATCTCGATCGGTACGTCTGCGGCTACCCATTGCGCGCCGTGTAGCGCGGCGGCCGCCCTGCCCGTGATCACTGCTGCACCGCGGGACCACGCCGCGGCCGCGATGGTGTTGAGTCGAAGTGATGGTGCGAGCGCCGAGGCGGCATACACGTCAGGAAATACCGCGCGATAGTTCCACCTGAGCCCGGCGCGGGTCAGTTCACCCCTTGCCAGTGCTTCACTGCCGATGAACACCTCGCGCATTCTGTGATGGTTGCGTTCGAGGCCGACAAACTGCGGCGCATACTGCGGTTATTGCGTGCAGGGTTGTGGATAAGTATGAAACCGCAGCCTTGCGTGCACAATTGACCGCAGAAAGACCTAGACCAGCCAGGCAGCGGCGTCGGGCGGCAGCTTGCCATCGTCGAGCTCGGAGCTTGCCAGCAGTAGCGCACCGTCGGGCAGCGGTATTGCCCGGGCGCTCGCATTGACCACACAGACCAACCCGCCGCTGCGGCGGAACGCCAGAGTATCGGCGGGGGAGTCGAGCCATTCGATGGTACTGCCGCCGAATTCGCTTCGGTCGCGACGCAATTCGATCGCCCTCCGATAGAACTCAAGGGTGGACGCCGGATCGTCGAGCTGCTTCTCCACAGTGAGCCCGGCCCAGTCGGCGGGCAGCGGCAACCAGGTGTCGGGGCTGTCGGAGAAGCCGAACGGCGGCGCCTCACCCGACCATGGCATGGGCACCCGACTGGCGTCGCGGCCGCGCCGGGTGTGGCCCGAGCGCTCCCACACCGGATCGCGTAGCGCCTCGTCCGGCAGGTCGACGTTCGGCAGCCCCAGCTCCTCGCCGTTGTAGATGAACACCGCACCGGGCCGCGCGAACCTCGCCAGCGTCATCGCCTTG
>CAZOIX010000130.1:358-8245 GCA_964579685.1 uncultured Mycobacterium sp. | reverse complement strand
ACTTTCTGACGGGCGAGAAGTTCGGTGCCGCCGAGGCGGCCGATATCGGTCTGGTGACGATGGCCGCCGACGACGTCGACGCGACCGTCGCGACCCTGACCGCCGAGATCGCCAAGGCCTCGCCACAGGGGCTGGCGGCATCCAAGGCACTGACCACGTCGGCCCTTCTGTCGGCATTCGACCGCGACGCCGAGTCACTCACCCGGCAGTCCGCCGAGTTGTTCGTCTCCGAACAGGCCAGGGAAGGCATGCTGGCGTTCCTGCAGAAGCGCTCGCCGAACTGGGTGATCCCCGACGCATGAGGTGAAGGCAACCCCGGCGCGAATGAAAGTTTGCTCATCTATCTGCTTCGCCGGCGTCGATGTCGCCACAGTTTGGCCAACAGCCTTGCATGTGCCAGCGTTCGTCGTAGGCTCGTCAGTGATGATCATTTGCGCAAAGAACAGGTGTCCGGGATGAGCACTCCAGCATCCCGGAACGGTTCGATGCGCGCGGCCGACACCGACCGGATCCAGATGGCGCAGTTGCTCACCGACGCCGCGGCTCAGGGGCGATTGCCGTTGTCAGAGTACGAAGCGCGCTTGACCAGGGCCTACGCCGCGCAGACGTATGACGAACTGGATCGGCTCTCGGCCGATCTACCCGGCGCCTTCACGCGCGGCCCCAGCGGGGGCCCCGTCCGGCCCGCGCCGTCGACCATGCTGCTCGCGATCATGAGCGGCTTCGAACGCCGTGGCCGCTGGAACGTACCCAAGCGGATGACCACGTTTGCTCTCTTTGGCGGCGGCGTGGTGGATTTGCGATACGCGGACTTCACCTCCCCCGAGGTCGAGATCCACTCGTATTCGATTTTCGGCGGTCAGACCATCCTGATACCGCCCGAGGTCAACGTGGACCTGCGCGGTATCGGCGTGATGGGCAACTTCGAGCAAAGCGTGAGCGGCGAGGGGTCACCAGGCGCGCCGTGTGTACGCATCCGCGGCTTCTCGCTGTGGGGCAGCGTCGGCGTCAAGCGCAAGCAACGTAAGAGCGCCTGACCGCCTTCGCCGGGCTGCCGTGTACACCTAGGCGCCGAAGACGAAGCTTCCCGCCGGGCTGAGGACGAATCCGGTCTGGTCGATGCTGTTCGTGCACATCGTCGCGACACCGTCGGTGCCGCAGCTCACAGTGCGAAATGACAGCCGGGTGTTCGGCGGAAGCGGCTTGGCGCCCTCGGTCACGCCGTACAACGGCCGATCGGAGTTGGCGAAGCCGGGCCCACCGACGGGTCCGGCGCTGACCAGGTTGGCGCCGCCCGGGGCCGCGGGGATCGGTCCACTGCACCCGTAGCCGCCCGTCTGCCGGTCCAGGACGCACGTCAGGCCGTCGGGTGCGCTGAAGGCGTACCACGCACCGTCGTTGACGGAGTACTCGGACGGTTTCGCCGGGGCGAAGCCATTGACGTTGGGCGGGCCGGGAGCGGGTTCAGGCTCGGCAAACGCCGTCGCCGGGGCACACAACGCCGCGACAGTTCCGATTACCCCCAGGCCGGTCAGCAGTCTGATCAGCACGCACGAACCCTACATGGGGCGAGTGAGGTGCGCAGCGGCAGCGCACGCGCACCAGGTCGCTACCGGCGTCGGCGCGACCGCAGATAGTCGCCGACGACTGCGGCGCCGAGCCCGTCGAGATCGGGCACCACGACGCGGCCCTCGACCCGGCGTGCGACCTGATCGATGAACTTCGCCAACCCCGGATCGCTGCCCAACCGGAAGATCGTCACCTGCGCACCCAGACCCAGCATGTCGTCGAAACCCTTCACCGTGTGGGCGATGGTCCGCGGGTGCGGCGGGTAGTCGAAGAACACCGAACTGCCTTCCCCGTCGAAGTCTTCGAGGTGCGCGGTCGGCTCACCATCCGTGACCACGAGCAACACCGGTTGCGCATTGGGATGACGGCGAAGATGGCGGCCTGCCAGCGCCAACGCATGGTGCAGGTTGGTGCCCTGCTCGTAGACGCCCTCCAGACCGGTCAGCTCGGCGGTGGACACGGTGCGCGCGTAGCGCCCGAAGGCGATGATCTCCAACGCATCCGAGCGGAACCGCGTGCTGACGAGATGGCTCAACGCCAGCGCCGTGCGCTTCATCGGCAGCCACCGATTCTCCATCACCATCGAAAACGAGGTATCGACCAGCAGCGCCACCGCGGCCTGCGTGCGCGTCTCCGTCTCGGAGATCTCCACATCGTCGACGTTGAGCGTCAACGGCATGTCGACGCCACCGGTGCCGGCCTGGCGCAGCACCGCGTTCGTCAGCGTGCGGGTGACGTTCCACGGTTCGGTATCACCGAACGCCCACGGCCGTGTCGCGCCGGTCAGCTCACCGGCCGCGCCGGCCCGACGGGTATCACGTTCGCCGTGCCGACCTGAAAGCTGTTGCGCAACATCCCGCAACGCTGCCTGCCCGAGCTGCCGCATCGCCTTCGGCGACAGCCGCCACTGCCCATCGGAGCCGCGATCCAGGAAGCCCTGGTCCATCAGCGCTCGTTCGAGCTCGGCCAGGGTCCTGGCATCGACCGCGGCCTCGTCGCCGAGCTGGCGAGCAAGCATGTCCAGGTCGACATCCTCCATCGTGGCGCCCGCATAGCTTTGCGAGAGCGCCTCGGCAAGCTCCTCCAGTTCGGCGATATCGGCCATCGCCTGCGTCCCCTCGCCCATACCCATCGGGTTGTCGCCGGAGAACCGCGACGAACCCTCCCAGTCCTCGCCCGGCCGTGCGGCCTGAAGGTGACTGTCGAGCCGATTGAGTGCGTTCATCAGCGACGGTGAGCCGAATGCCTGCTGCGCCAACGCATCCAGCTCGGCCCGCTGATCAGCCGACAGACTGTTGCGGAAGCGCTGCGCGGCGGCAGCACGTTTGGCCAGCGAGTCCAGCAGCTCCTCGACATTGCGCGGGTTCTCCGGGAAGAACTCGCCGTGCTTGTCCATGAAGTTCTGGAAGTCTTCTTGTGTATCGGCGCCCTGGGCGTGCTTGTCCAACAGGTCGTTGAGATCGTCCAGCATCTCGTTGACGCGTTGACGGTCCTCGTCGGTGGCGTTCTCCATCGCCTGTTTCATTCCTGCGAATCGCTGGTCGAGCATTTCGCGGCCGAGGAGATCTTTGATCTGGTCGTATTTTTCCCGCGCCTCGGGACTGCGCCAGTCGTAATCGGAGAGCTCCTGCACGGCCTTCGCAGGCGACGGCGGTAACGATTCGATGCGCATCTCGTTGAATCGCGCGTCGTCGTCCAGCGCCCGCGCCAACTCCTTGCGCTCGGCCAGCACCGCTTCATCGAGTAGCTTTTTGATCTCCTGGAGGGTGCCGTCGAGGTTGTTGCGCTGCAACAGTTCCCGGCGCCGGCGGTTGGCCTCGGCGGCGAGTTTGTCAGCCCCGCGCATGTTCTCCGTGCCACGCCGCATCAGCTCGGACAATGCCCGGCGGGGCGAGCTGCCCTCCATGACGTCCTGGCCGATCTGCTCGAGTGCCTCGCGCAGATCGATCGGCGGGGCCAGCGGATCAGGTCCGCCGGTGTATCGCGAGTACCGCGAAGTACGTTTAGCCATAGACGGTTTCGCCTTCAGAGGACACCTTGTCGATCCGTTTCGCCAGATACAGCGCCTCGAGAGCCAGTTCGACCGCGGCAGCACGCTGCCCGTCCGTCGTCGCCTCGAGTCGCTTCTGGATTTCCGCGATCGCGGGTACCTCTGGCACTGCGGCCAGTACCTCGCGGGAGGACACGCGTTCGCCGGTGGTCACCGCCGAGCCGTTCTCGATCGCGACGACCAGCGGACCGACATCGATACCGCCGAGCAGCCGCTGCGCGGTGTCCGCGGTGGCGCGGCGCAGGAGGTGTTCGAGCACGGCTTGCTCGCGGCCTTCCTCGCCGGACTCGAACTCCAGCTTGCCGCGCAGCACATCGATCACCGTCGACAGGTCGACCACCCGTGCCACCGGATCCTGTTCGCCGAGCAGTGCCGAACGGTGCCGCGCCGATGCGGCGACGGTCTCGGCCGCCGCGATCGCGAAGCGCGCCGACACTCCGGAGCGCTGGTCGATCGAGCGGGACTCCCGCAGGTAGCGCGCGAACCTGGCGAGCACGTGCAGAAGGTATTCGGGCACTTCCGCGGCCAGATGCGACTCCTGCCGGATTACGCCGACCTCCGCCTCGAGTTCGTAGGGGTAGTGCGTGCGGATCTCGGCGCCGAAGCGGTCCTTCAGCGGGGTGATGATGCGTCCGCGGTTGGTGTAATCCTCGGGGTTGGCACTGGCGACGACCACGACGTCCAGCGGCAGCCGCAGCGTGTAGCCGCGCACCTGGATGTCGCGCTCCTCCATCACGTTGAGCATGGACACCTGGATGCGTTCGGCGAGGTCGGGCAATTCGTTGATCGCGACGATGCCCCGATGTGCCCTGGGGATCAGGCCGTAGGCGATGGTCTCCGGGTCGCCGAGGCTGCGGCCCTCGGCCACTTTGATCGGGTCGATGTCGCCGACCAGGTCGGCCACGCTGGTGTCGGGGGTTGCCAGCTTCTCGGTGTAGCGCTCGCTGCGGTGCCGCCATTCGATGGGCAGGTCGTCGCCGGAGTCCGCCGCCCGCCGAATGGACTCGGGGGTGATCGGCGAATACGGATGCTCGCTGAGCTCCGCGCCGGCGATGACGGGGGTCCACTCGTCGAGCAGGCCGGTCAGCGCGCGCAGCAGACGGGTCTTTCCCTGTCCACGTTCGCCCAGCAGCACCACGTCGTGGCCGGCGATCAGGGCCCGCTCCAGCTGCGGGATCACGGTGTCCTCGAAGCCGAGGATGCCCGGCCACGCGTCACGCCCGTCGGCTAGCGCAGCCAGCAGGTTCTCGCGGATCTCGGCCTTGACGCCCCGCTCGACGTGGCCGGCGGCCCTCAGCTCGCCGACGGTCCGGGGCAAATCGTTAGGTGATGTCACAACTCCACGCTACGACGTGTCGGGCGACTGTGCGTGTCCCCGGTCGACACGCCGCAGATCCGTCACAAATCTGCACACGGTCGATCTCTGCATAAAAGTCCGTGCAGCGGGCACCCTGCTTTGCAGACCGAACAAAGGAGGTGGCCGATGCCAAATCCGTCCATCAAGAACGAGAAGCTGTACGAGGACCTGCGCGAAGAGGGCAACTCCAAGCAGAAGTCCGCCAGAATCGCCAACGCCGCCGCTGCGCGCGGGACGTCCGCGGTCGGCCGCAAGGGCGGAAAGTCCGGGTCTTACGACGACTGGACGGTGCCGGAGCTGAAGAAGCGCGCGAAGGAGATCGGCATCTCCGGGTATTCCGCGCTCACCAAGTCGAAGCTGATCGACAAGATCCGCAACTCCTAGTGCGCGAAGTGGCGGGCGCCCGTGAGATAGAGGGTGATGCCCGCCTTGGCCGCCGCGGCGGTCACTTCCTCGTCGCGCACCGAGCCGCCGGGGTGCACGATCGCCTTCACGCCGGCGTCGGTCAGCACCTCGAGCCCGTCGGGGAACGGGAAGAAGGCATCGGACGCGGCGACAGCGCCCCGGACACGATCGCCGGCCCGCTGCACGGCGAGCTTCGCCGCGTCGACCCTGTTGACCTGACCCATGCCCACCCCGACGGTGGCGCCATTTGCGGCGACGACGATGGCGTTGGATTTCACCGCGCGGCATGCCAGCCACGCGAACTTCAGGTCGGCCAGGGTGGCCGGGTCGGCGGGTGAACCGGTGGCCAGTGTCCAATTCGCGGCATCGTCGCCCGGTGCGGTGAACTCGTCGCGCTGCTGAATCAACAGCCCGCCACTGATCTGCCGGAACTCGGTACCACCCTGCTGGGGTTCGGACGCCAGCAGAACACGGATGTTCTTCTTGCGCGCAAGCACTTCCACCGCACCTGATTCGTAGGCGGGCGCGATGATCACCTCGGTGAAGATGTCGGCGACCGTCTCGGCCATCTCGACGGTCACTTCGGTGTTGGCCGCGATCACTCCACCGAACGCGGACAGCGGATCGCACTCGTGGGCCTTGCGATGCGCGTCGGCCACCGACACCGACGAGATGGCGATTCCGCACGGATTGGCGTGCTTGATGATCGCCACGCAGATCTCCTCGTGGTCGAAGGCCGCGCGCCACGCGGCGTCGGCATCGGTGTAGTTGTTGTAGGACATCTCTTTTCCGTGCAGCTGCTGCGCCTGGGCCAAACCCGGCCAGCCCGAGTCGTAGCGATACAAGGCCGCTTGCTGATGCGGGTTCTCGCCGTAACGCAGCACGGCTTCCCGTCGCCATGTCGCACCGGTCCACAGGGGAAGCGACGGTGACGCCGTATCCCCCTCGGAGGCGAGCACCGAGGACATCCAGGCCGCGACCGCGACGTCATATTCTGCCGTGTGCCGGAATGCCAAGGAGGCCAGCTTTTTCCGCTCCTCGAGCGTGAACCCGCCGGCCCGCACCGCGGCCAGCACACCGTCGTAGCCCAACGGATCGACGACCACCGCGACACTGGGATGGTTCTTGGCGGCGGCGCGTACCATCGACGGCCCACCGATGTCGATCTGCTCGACGCATTCGTCTTCACTGGCGCCGGAGTCGACGGTTTGGGTGAACGGGTAGAGGTTGACGACGACCAGCTCGAACGGCGCCACGCCGAGGTCGGCAAGCGCCGAAACATGTTCGGGCTTGCGCTGATCGGCGAGCAGACCGGCGTGCACATGGGGATGCAGGGTCTTCACTCGCCCATCGAGCACCTCGGGAAATCCGGTGACCTCTTCGACGGCGGTGACCGGAACACCGGCGTCGGCAATGGTTTTGGCCGTCGACCCCGTCGAGATGATGTGAACACCCGCTTCATGCAGGCCACGCGCGAGATCGGCGAGACCGGTCTTGTCGTACACGCTGATCAGTGCGCGCCGGATAGCCCTACGGTCAGTCATCCTATTTTCGCCTTTCGTCCGGTCCACGTCACACCGCGCGTGGCCACCGCAGCCAGCACATCTACCAGCAGCCGTCGTTCGACCACCTTGATCCGTTCATGCAGGGTGGCTTCGTCGTCGTCGTCGAGTACGGGGACGGCTTCCTGCGCGAGCAAAGGCCCGGTATCTGTTCCCGCGTCCACGAGATGGACGCTGCAGCCGGTCACCTTCACGCCGTACTCGAGCGCCTCGGGAACCGCGTGCGCTCCCGGGAATGCGGGCAGCAGGGCTGGATGGGTGTTGATGATCCTGCCCATGAACCGGGAAAGAAATTGGGGGCCAAGAATTTTCATGAATCCGGCTGCGACGATCAGGTCGGGCTCGTACGCCGCGGTCGCCTCTGCGATCGCGGCGTCCCACGCCTCGCGGTCGGAGTGGTCACGCAGCCGCACGGCGTAGCTCGGCACCGATGCCGCCGCGGCGATGTCGACGGCCGGGCAGTCGCGGTCCACGCCGACCCCGACGATCCTTGTCGGGTAGTCGCCGCCGGTCGCGTCCAGCAGCGATTGCAGCAGGGAGCCGGGGCCCGATGCCAGCACCACCACCCGTGCAGGGACCTTCGGAGGCACACGAAGTGGTTGCTGCACGCCTGGCAGCCTAGTCATCGGTATCGCGTGGCTGGTCCGTGGTCGTATCCGGCGCGGCGTCGTTGTCCGCGACGAAATGTTCCTCGGGGTCGCCGAACTCTTCCCGCGGGGCGGCCGGCGGCGACGGACCGGCGTCCAGTTCGTCGACTTCCAGGTCACCGCCGTGCGGCTCTGGCTCGGGCTCCGGCTCGTCGGCCGGCTCGGGCTCCGTCTCGACCTCGGGCTCCGGCTCGTCGGCCGGCTCGGGCTCCATCTCCGTCTCTGGTTCCGGTTCCGGCTCAGGTGGCGGCGTTGGCGCCGGGACGCGCCGAGAAATACCGCCCGACATCGCCACGG
>CAZOIX010000130.1:0-348 GCA_964579685.1 uncultured Mycobacterium sp. | reverse complement strand
CGAGCGTCTGGCGGATGACGGGGTCGTCGGCGACGCCGCGTTCCTTGGCGAGCAGGAACAGACGGTCGATCTCGGCCTGGAAGCGGATCGGCTGGGTGGCAGCCGCCTCGCCTCGCTCGTAGCCGAGCAACGCCATGGTCAGCGCGGCGATCGCGGCTGCGACGACGAGCTTGCCGAGGGCGGGCAACAACGGCAGCGGATGGCGCGCTGCCTGCTGCCCCAACGCCACACCCGATGCCGCGGCGATGATCAGCAGGGCCACCCAGCCCGGGCCCAGGGGCGGTGTGGGCACCGCGGCCAGCACCGGCAGTGCCGGGATGTCGCCGCCGAACACGGTGAACGAGCTGA
>CAZOIX010000129.1:0-8264 GCA_964579685.1 uncultured Mycobacterium sp. | reverse complement strand
CGGGCCGACCTCCGTGGTGGCGGTGCGGTCCTCGGCGACCGGCGAGGACGGTGCCGACGCGTCGTTCGCCGGGATGAACGCCACCATCACCAACGTCAGCGGCGAAGATGCGCTCATCAACGCGGTGGTGCGGTGTTGGATGTCGCTGTTCAGCCCGCGCGTCATCACCTATCGGGCGAGTCGCGATTTCACCGGTGACCCGGCGATGGCGGTGGTCGTTCAGCAGATGATCAACTCGGAGAAGGCGGGGGTGGCGTTCACGGCCGACCCGAGCAACGGCGCTCGGGACCGTGTCGTCATCGAGGGTGCCTTCGGCCTCGGTGAGGTGGTGGTGTCTGGCGAAGTCGAGCCCGACACCTACATCGTGTCCAAGGACACGATGGACGTGCTGGACACCCGGCTGGGCCACAAGGCGTTCAAGATCGTTCGCGGTCCGGATGGCCATGACACGACCGTCGACCTCGACGATGAGCAGGCCGACGCCCGCGTCTTGGACGACGCAGAACTGCACGGTATCGCCGAACTGGCGATCGCAATCGAGCGGCACAACGGTAATCCACAGGACACCGAGTGGGCGATCGCGGACGGCAAGACGTATCTCGTGCAGGCCCGTCCGATCACCACGTTGAAGCACCCCTCGGCGCCCTCCTCGGACAAGCACGCCGTGTTGGCCCGCGGTTTGGCCGCGGCGCCTGGGACCGCGTCGGGCAGCGTGCGGGTGCTCCAGACGCCGGAGGAAGGGGCCCGGCTGGTCGAAGGCGAAATACTCGTCGCCCAGATGACCAATCCCGACTGGCTGCCGACCATCCGGCGCGCCGCAGCGCTGGTGACCAACACCGGCGGCATGACGTGTCATGCCGCAATCGTCGCCCGTGAGTTGGGCGTTCCATGCGTGGTCGGTACCCGTACGGCGACCAGCGACCTGCACGACGGCACGACCGTGACCGTCGACGGAACACATGGACGGGTGCTGGCCGGGCGCGTCGAGGAGACACCTGAGCCGTCGGCGCGGGCGTGGGTGGTCGACGGACGCGCACCGGCCCCACCGCAGGACGAGGTCACCGGCACCAAGGTCTACGCCAATCTGGCGATGCCCGAAAAGGCGGAAGCTGTTGCGGCACTGGGCGCCGACGGTGTTGGGCTCCTTCGGGCCGAGTTCATGCTGACCGAGGCACTCGGTGGCCGTCATCCCCGCGATCTGATTGCGCACGGAGAGGAGGCCAAGCTGGTCGACGGGATGGTGTCATCCGTGGGACGGATCGCCGCCGCGTTCGCTCCCCGCCCCGTCGTCTATCGGGCAACCGACTTCCGCACCAACGAGTTTCGCGGTCTCACCGGTGGTGAAACATATGAGCCTGTCGAACACAATCCGATGATCGGCTATCGCGGCTGCTATCGCTATGTCAAGGAACCCGACCTCTTCGCGCTTGAGCTGCAGGCGCTGGCCCGGGTGCGCGAACAGTCCCCGAACCTGCACCTGATGATCCCGTTCGTACGGACGAAGTGGGAACTCGAGGAGTGTTTGGCCTTGGTGGACGCGAGCCCATTGGGACACCAGCGCGGATTGCATCGGTGGGTGATGGCCGAGGTGCCCTCGGTGGTGCACTGGTTGCCCGAGTACGTCGGGATGGGCATCGACGGCGTGTCGATCGGCAGCAACGACCTGACTCAATTGATGCTCGGCGTTGACCGTGACTCGGATATCTGTGCCGAGCTGTTCGACGAATCCGATGCCGCGGTGCTGGACGCCATCGGCCAGATCGTGGCCACCGCACGCCGACTGGGAATCACCTCGTCGCTCTGCGGGCAGGCACCGTCGACCAATCCGGCCTTCGCCGAACATCTGGTCCGCATGGGCATCACGTCGGTCTCGGTCAATCCCGATGCGCTGGGTGCCGCACGCCGGACGATCGCCGCGGCCGAACGACGGGTGCTGCTGGAATCTGCACGAGCGAACTGAGTCCCGTCGTCGTCGGTCAGGACTTCGGCCGGTCACGAAAGGCCTGCACCGCGGTCGGCAAGGTCATGAAGATGTGGTCCTCGCCGATCTTGTCGATCATGCCGGCCGACTCCAGCATGACCCGCAGGTCCTGCTTCACCCTGGCCATCGCGAATACGATTCCGCGTCTTGATAATTCGGTGCGCAGCTGGTCCAGCGCATCGAGGGCCGTCAGGTCGACTTCCACGTTGCCCTCCGCGTTGAGGACGAACCATTCGACAGAGAAGGGGCTTTGGTCAACGGCATCCAGCGCCCGCTCGCGGAAGTTCTCGGCGTTGGCGAAGAACAGCGGAGCGTCGTAGCGGTACACGATCAGCCCGGGCACCACTTCGGCCTCTGGATAGTCGTCGATATCGTGCATGCCCGCAACGCCGGCCACGAATCCCTGGATCGCATCGTGCGGACGAGCCACCCGCCGCAGCAGGTCGAGAATCGAAAGGCCGATCGCGACGAGCACGCCATAGAGCACCCCGAACAGCAAGACGCCCACCGTGGTAGCCAGCGCCAGAACCAGCTCGCTGCGGCGAAACCGGGCCAGCCGCTTGAACTCCGGCATGTCGATCAGCCGCAGGGCCGCGTACACCACCAGTGCCCCCAGCGCCGCCGTCGGGAAGCTCCCCAGCACATCGCGGCCGAAGAGCATGACGGCAAGGACGCAGAGCAGGCTCACCACCGAATAGAGCTGGGTACGGCAACCCACCGCGTCGGCCAGTGCGGTGCGGCTGCCGCTGGAGCTCACGGGAAAGCCGTGCATCAGGCCGTTGCCGACGTTGCAGATACCCAGCGCCCGCAGTTCGGCGTTGGCATCAACCCGTTGACCGTGGCGGGCGGCGAAAGTACGCGCGGTCAAGACGTTGTCGTTGAATGCGACGATCGCGATACCGGCCGACGGAATCAGCAATGCAGCGAGATCGGTCGACGTCATGGTCGGCACACCAGGTACCGGAAGACCGCCGGGAATCGCGCCGACCACAACGATTCCCCAGCGTTCCAATGCGAACACCGCGACGACGGCAGTGGCCACGAGCACCACGATCAACGGGCCCGGCAGACGCGGAGCGACTCGCGCGAGCGCCAGTAGGCCCACCAACACCGCCGTCGACAGCGTGATCGTCGGCCAGTGCAGAGCGTTGAGCGATCCGAGGAACGACCACAGCTGGTCGATGAACTCCTCGCCCTCGACGGGCACACCGGTGACCTTGCTGAGCTGGCCACTGATCATGATGGCGGCGACACCACTCATGTAGCCGATCAGCACGGGTCGCGACAGCAGTTCGGCGATCACGCCGAGCCGGATCAGCCCCGCGAGAAAGCAGACCCCGCCGACCAGCAGGGCCGCCGCGGCGGCGAACACGGCGTATCGGCCCGGGTCACCGGCGGCCAGCGGCGCCAGGGCGGTCGCGGTCATCAGGGCAGTCGTCGACTCGGGCCCTACAGACAACTGCCGCGACGAACCCAGCACGGCGTAGACGGCCAACGGCACCAACGCCGCCCACAGGCCGACCACCGGCGGCAGGCCGGCCACCGTGGCGTACGCCATCACCTGGGGAATCAGGTACGCCGCGACGGTCAGGCCGGCCGTCACATCGCCGCGCCACCACGACCGCTCATAGCCGCGGAACTGGTCTACTCCCGGCAGAATTCTCATGTGAACCCTTGAAATCGAACCATGCCTGCGTGTCGCGTGACAGCGACTTCGGTACACCTAGCGCAGGAGGACCGTGACGGCACCGAGGTAGATCAGGATCGACAGCAGGTCTTGGACGACGGTGGCCAGCGGGCCGGAGCCGAACGCGGGATCCTTGCCCAGCGCTTGGAGCACCCAGGGCAGGAGCAGCGCCACGACGGTGGCGATCGCACTGGCCGCCAGCACCGCGAGGGCGACCGCGGCAGCGAGCATCCAGTCCCCGGTCATCACCGCCACCACCGGCAGCAGGACCCCACCCAGCAGGATGCCCACCAGAAGGCCCGTGATCGCTTCCGGCGCAAGGATGCGGCGTATCCCGACGCCGACCGACAGGCCGCGAATCGCCAACGTCTCGGTCTGTGTGCCCACCGCGTCGGCCAGATACACAATTCCCGGTACGAAATACGCGACGGCGATTGTCGCGTCGAGCTGAGCCTCGAACGCTGACATCAGCGCAGCGGATACCATCGCGCCGACCAATCCCACTGCCAGCCATGGCAATCGATGCCACAACCGCCGGGGCACTCTTTCCACGGTGGTGTTACGAGTGGATTCGACCGAGTGCAGGAAACCGCCGAGCCGTGCCATGTCCTCGTCGTGTTCGGCAAGCAGGACGGCAAGCAATTGCCGTGACGCGATCAAGCCCCGGAATCGGCCCTCGCCGTCCACCACCGCGAGGCCGGCTTGGTCGCGCTGGACAACTTGCCAGGCTGCCTGCTCCTGATCGGTCTCGGGTGCCACCACCGCGGGCGCCGTGTCCATGATGTCCGCGATCGCCGCGTCTTCCGGGGCGGCGAATAGCCGTTCGATCGTGGCGACCCCGATCAGGCGTCCGTCGTCGAGCACAGCGACGGCGGCAGCGCTGTCGAATCGTTCGCCGCGCATGCCGTCGAGGGTCGCCGACACCGAATCCGTCGCCGCAGCAATCGGTACCCGGGTGCGAGCATGTCCGAACGCGGTGTCGGGGCCGAACAACTCTGTACCGACGTCGCCGATTGCCACGAGACCGCACATTACCGACGACGCGGGTGCCACAAATCTGACGAACGCCCCTAATGGCCGGGACTTCCTTCTCTACTGCGGGACCGGGCCCGGTGATCGGATCGAAAGATCCGGCATTCGACATGTCACGCGGAGGTTCAGCGATGACCACTTCACACGGGTTGCACCCGAGGACACGCATCATGGCCCGAATACTGGGCCCCTACCTCATCATCGTTCCCGTTACCGCTGTCGTACGCGCCTCGCTGATGTCCGAGATCGTGGCGGGCTTCACCGCAGATCCCGTCTGGGCATGGGTTACCGGCGCCTTTGTTCTTCTGGCAGGGCTTGCCGTCATCGCTGTGCACCCGTACTGGCGGGGCGCCGCGGCCATCATCGTCTCGGTCACCGGCTGGCTGATGACGCTGAAAGGCGTATCGCTGTTGGCGTTTTCGCAGACGTATCTCGATGCTGCGAGCAACGCCATCGGCGTGGGTGTCCTGTGGCGAACAATCGAGCTGTGCGTTGCCGTCGCCGGGCTGTATCTCACGTACACCGGCTGGGTCCACCCGGGCCGGTCCGGCGCACAAAAGGCCACTGACACAACGGATCTGTCGCGCGCTACGTGACGACACCGCACCTGCCCAGAGACTACGAAGGGTGAGTTCACATGACCAAAACCCACCAGCACTCGGTCATCGTCGGTATCGACGGGTCTGAAAGCAGTATCCGGGCAGCACAATGGGCAGCAGACGAAGCCATCGCCCACAGCGTGCCGCTGCGCCTGGTATCGGTGGTCAGGACCATGCACCGCTCCGCCGAGGAATACCGAGTCGACGTCGACCATGCCAAGAAGGCCCTTCAGGTTGCGCAGAGCGCCGTCGAGGCGACAGGCAAGCCCGCGAAGATCGAGGCCGAGATTCTCGACGGCGTTCCTGGCCAAACCCTTGTCTCAGAATCCCGCGATGCCCGGATGATCTGCGTCGGCACCGTCGGAATCGGACGCTACGCCCGGTCGATCCTCGGCTCGACGGCAACCGAACTCGCCGAAAAGGCACAGTGTCCTGTCGCGGTCATCCGTGCGCTGGACGGCGAGCCACGGGACGGCATCACATGGATCGTGACGGCGCTCGACGAGAATTCGGACAACCCGACGGTGATCGAGAGCGCCGTCGAGGAAGCCCGACTACGAAGTGCACCCGTATTGATCCTCGGTGACACACCGGCCCGCAGCAGCCTGGACAGCACAGTGCAGGCGTGCCGGCAGCGTCATCCCGACGTACACATCTACCCTGTCGCCGACCACGCCGACATCTCCCGGTTCATTAAGAAGCACGACGAGCCAGTTCAACTCGCGGTCATCGGCGCCTCGCAAGCGGGCCAGCTGGCCGACATCGTCGGTTCATACGGTCACCACAGATTTCACCATGCGGCGGCGTCGGTCCTCGTCGTGCGCTGATGGCATTGCATTCAAGGTCGTTGCCGCGCCTGCGCCAGGGTGAGGACGACCGACGGCTGCCGTAGTGACTTTCGTCTCTATTGCGAAATGAGCGGTACGAAAACGATGGAGCCATTGCCGCGATCGAAAGGGATGGTAATGACACCGACCGACCGCATCGGATCGGACAGAGATGAACTCGACGCCATCGCGTGGGAATTCCTCGGTTCCGAGTTCACCGGGCCGATCTATGCCGACTGGCCGCTCGATCGCCGCATCGAGTCCTACCTGCACCACGCCGGGCTTGCCGACGTCGCGAACGACGGCTCGATCTATGGCGCGCTCATCGAACGCATCATGGCAAACCTCGGCACCGCCCGGCGCAACGGGCTGCTCGCATCGCCGAAAGCGAGGAACACCGATGAGCATCATCCACAAGACAACTGACGACTACGGCGTCGCTCCCAATTTGTCCGATTACCAGGCCGCGCGCGCGAGCTTCACGTGGGCCGACATCCCCGACCTGTGCCCGGGTATGCCCGCAGGCGGCTGCAACATCGCCTACGCGGCGGTCGACCGGCACGCCGAGGGGCCGTCGGCGACGAAAACGGCGCTACGGTTCGTCACAGACCGGGGCGCCGACGGCGCGCTCGCCACGCTCGACTTGAGCTATGGCGAACTTGCCCGGCAGTCCCGGCGGTTCACCAATGTGCTGAGGTCCCTGGGGATCGGCAAGGGCGACCGTGTCTTCGTGATCATGGGCCGCATCCCCGAGCTATACATCTCGATGCTCGGCGCCCTGCGCAACGGCAGTGTGGTTTCGCCGCTGTTCTCGGCCTTCGGGCCCGAGCCGATCGCCACCCGGGTCAACATCGGCGAGGCCGCCGTGCTCGTGACCACCAGGGCCATTTACCGGCAGAAGATTTCGAAGATCCGCGATCAGCTCCCTTCGGTGCGCCATGTCCTGGTGGTCGACGGCGACGACGCCGATCCCACGACAATCAACTTCGGACAGGCCATGGCCACAGTGAGCGACGAGTCGCCGATCGAGCCGACCACCGGTTCCGACCCGTCGCTTCTGCACTTCACCAGTGGGACCACCGGCACGCCGAAGGGCGCGATACATGTGCACGGCGCGGTCACGATGCATTTCATCACCGGCCTGTACGCACTGGATCTGCACGCCGACGACGTGTTCTGGTGTACCGCAGACCCGGGCTGGGTCACCGGAACGTCGTACGGGGTGATCGCACCGCTGCTGCACGGGGTCACGTCGATCGTCGATGGGGCCGAGTTCGACGCCGATCGCTGGTACCGGATTCTTCAGGACGAAGGCGTGAGCGTCTGGTACACCGCGCCGACCGCGATACGAATGCTGATCAAGGCGGGGGCAGACCTTGCCGCGCAGTACCGCTTCCCACACCTGCGGTTCATCGCCAGCGTCGGCGAACCGCTCAACGCCGAGGCGGTGTGGTGGGGAAAGCGCGTGCTGGGCTTACCGATTCACGACAACTACTGGCAGACCGAGACCGGCGGCATCGTCATCGCAAACACACCGGCGTTCGACATCAAGCCAGGTTCGATGGGGCGACCACTACCCGGCATCGACGCAGCCCTGGTGCACCACAACGACGACGGCACGGTGTCGGTCATCGATGAATCCGACGTCGAAGGGGAACTGGCGTTGCACCGGGGCTGGCCGTCGATGTTCCGCGGCTACCTCAACCAAGAGGAGCGCTATCGAAAGTGCTTCGCCGACGACTTGTACCTGACTGGAGACCTGGCCAAGCGGGACTCCGACGGTTACTTCTGGTTCGTCGGCCGCGCCGACGACGTGATCAAGTCGGCAGGGCACCTGATCGGGCCGTTCGAGGTCGAAAATGTTCTCACCGCACACCCTGCGGTCGCCGAGGCCGGGGTCATCGGCAAGCCCGACCCGACGGTGGGCGCGGTGGTCAAAGCGTTCGTGACCCTCAAGGACGGCTACACGGGCGACGAGGCACTGCTTCGCGAGCTCACCGGCCATGCGCGCAAACACCTCGGTGCCGCGGTGGCGCCCAAGGAGATCGAGTTCGTCGACTCGCTGCCGCACACCCGCAGCGGAAAGATCATGCGGCGCCTGCTCAAGGCCCGGGAGTTGGGCCTGCCCGAGGGCGACA
>CAZOIX010000128.1:0-8278 GCA_964579685.1 uncultured Mycobacterium sp. | reverse complement strand
CGCGTGGCCTACTTTTCACCGTCGCCTCTGGCCTACTTTTCGACCGTCGTCAACAGCTGCGCCCACCCCGTTTGGGCCTTAAGCGGCCGATAGACCTCGACATAGCCCTCGATAGTGGTTCACAGCGCGGCGTAGCGTTTGAATTCTCCAACGTTCCAGGCCCTGACCGCCTGACGAGGTGGCACCTCGGCCAGCCCGCTGAGATAGTCCGGAGACTTGACTTGTCGGGAGACGATGACATCCACCACAGCGGGCGCGTTGTCGACGGCTCGCCTTAATGCAGCGGCCAGTTCGCCGGCATTTTCCACCCGCTCGCCGTACGCACCGAGGCTCCGTGCCAGCAGGTCATAACGGCAGCCGGGTAGATCAACACCAACCAGATTGCCGTCAAACCGGTCCATCTGGTCGTGACGTTCGATATTCCACGCCTCATTGTTCGCCACGACGAATACCGCTCGCGCTCCTCGGCGGACTGCCGTGTCGATCTCCATTGCCGTAAAACCGAAGCTGCCATCACCGATCACCGCGAATACTGGCGCATCCGGCCTATGCAAAGCGGCCGCGATCGCGAAGGGTACCCCCACACCAAGACACCCCAGCGCACCGCAGTCGAGGTAGTCGACCGCTTTGAGGCCCACGCGCGCGAACGAGAGGATGTCACCGCCGTCGGCGATCACGATCGATTTGTCGGTCAGAAGGTCGTTCACCGATCCGATTACGAAGTTCGGGGACATCCGACCGTCGGAATCGAGCTCCTGTGCCTGCAGCTTCGCTGAGAGCGTGCAGGTCCTCTGCACGTTCGACTCACGCATGTCTTTGAGCCACTCGAGGTCAGGTACATCCGGAGTCGCTCCGCGCTCCGCCAGAGCGGTGAGCACGGCGTCAGTACTGCCCTGCACCTCGACGTCGCCGCGGCGAGTGTCCCCTAGCTCCTCGAAGGAGGTGCCTATCCGCAGAAACCGCGCTCTTGGCGAGAACACTGCGGGTGACCCGTAACCGAGTTGAAAGTCCAAGCGGCGACCCAGAGTGATCACCAGGTCGGCCTCGCTCATGGCGCGTCCGCGCACCGCAGGCACGAAACCCGGTAAGTCATCTCGGATAGCACCGCGACTCTCCCCAGAGTCCAGGTACAGCGCTTGGGCCATACTGATAAATGTCCGCACCTGACCGACCGCCGCGCGGACAGAGCGCCCGCCGATCACGACGATCCGGGAAGAGTCGCGGATAAGACCGGCGGCTTGCGCGACCGCAGACGGACTCGGGGCTACCTCTATCGCGTTACGGAACTCCATCGCCAACGGAGGGATATCGGCTTCGTGAGCTTCCTCAGTCAGCAGATCTGTGGGTAGGTCGATGTACGCGGGTCCGGTCGCGCCCGTGACAGCGCCAAGTGCCGCCGCGATAGTCTTATCCAGGCGCGCGACCACGTGATGTCGTTCGGACACCTGCTCAACAAGACGGCTGATGGGCCTGACGATCTCAGCCTGAGGGATATCCTGCATCGCACCCATGCCGGCCTGCGGTCGCGGTGTGCGACCCGAGATCACAAGCACAGGGCTCCGCGCGACGAAGGCATTCGAAATAGCTGTGACAGCGTTCGTCAGGCCGGGACCCGCGGTTATCAAGGCGACACCCAACTCGCCGGAGATCTCGGCAGTTGCGTGAGCCATATAGACGGCTGCGGCCTCATGCCGCACGTCGACGATTTCGATGCCGGCACGAGCCACGGCGTCCCACAGAGGCTGGATGTGACCGCCGCACAAACCGAACACTCGGTGCACGCCCTGGCTTACCAGCCGATCGGCGATGAGTCGGGCAACGGTCATTTCGGCCATGTGACTACCAATCTCGGGAGTTCGGAGTTTGCGAAAGATGCTTTGCAAGCTTGACCCCGGATCGATGGTAACACGCACCACAGTATGGTCCAACCACATTGTGGTGCGCACACGCTCCAGCTCGAGGGTTAGCGGCTACGGCATCCGGTCGTGGCCGTCGGCAGCAACAATCGAACCACGCTCCCATTGTCTAGCGAGTGTGCGGGAGCAAAGCGCCTAGAGAACAGCGCCACAGCCTCGCGGATCACATCGCCGTGGGTCACAAGGACTACCGGTCCAGGTTCCGCGATGCCAGCCACGAGTGTCCGTACCCGATCCGCAACATCCTCGCGCGACTCGCCTTTCGGCAGCCGCTCGAAGGGCCACAGCTTTGCCTCGCAGAGGTGACCATCGAGAATCGGCCTGCCCTCGTAAATCCCCCAGCATCTCTCCCGCAGAAGCGGAGTGGTTTCGACCCTCAAGCTGAGACGATCTGCGATGACGCTCGCCGATTGCGCGGCCCGGCAGAGATCGGAGGTAAGCAGACGGCGCGGATCACTGGCGGCGAGGCGTTCTGCCGCAGCATGCGCCTGCTGCAAACCAACGGCTGTCAGCGGCGGCCAGGGCGTCTGGCCCTGCATCCGACCGACACGATTCCACGCCGATTCGCCATGCCGGACCCACAATGTCTGAAGCACGCGCAGGACTACGAGTAAGCGTAGAAGCCTCGGCCGCTCTTGCGGCCGAGCTGTCCAGCATCGACCATCCGCGCCAGCAGCGGCGGGCAAGCGTACTGAGGCTCTTTGTACTCCTCGTATAGGGCGTCAGCAATCGCTCTGGTCGTGTCGAGACCGATCAGGTCGGCGAGCGCCAGCGGCCCCTGTGGGTGCGCGCACCCGCGGATCAGTCCCTCGTCAATGTCTTCCGGCGTCGCGAAGCCCCCCTCTACCATTCGGATGGCGGAAAGCAGGAAGGGGATCAGCAGCGCATTGACAACAAAACCAGCGCGATCTTGGCAGTCAATGGCATGCTTTCCCAGCCTCTCTTGGACGAAAGTTCTGGCTCGCTCGGTGGTCGCCTCGGCCGTAAAATAGCTCGGGATAAGTTCCACCAGCGAGAGCACGGGCACCGGGTTGAAAAAGTGGACTCCGATGACGTGCCCGGGCCTCGACGTGGCCACCCCCAACTTGATGATGGGGATCGACGAGGTATTCGAGGCCAGAATGGCGTCCTTGCTGACTACGATCTGGTCGAGCTCGCGGAACAGTGCGGTCTTTACGGCTTCGTCTTCCATGATTGCCTCGACGACGATTGAGCGGTCCGCGAGTGCGTTCAGGTTGGTGCCGATCTGAACGCGTTCCAGCACGTCAGCCGCCGACGCGATCGCGCCCTTGGCCTCAGCACGAGAAAGTGACTTCTCCAGCCGGATCCGACCCAGGTTCGCGGCGTCTTCGTTTGTCTCGACCGCCACGACCTCCAGCCCCGCGCGCGCACACGTCTCCGCTATACCTGCGCCCATCAGGCCGCAGCCCACAACGCCAACTTTCTCCCCATCGGATGACAACTTGTTCATCGGGCAGGCACATCCGTGAGGTCGCTGCCCATACCCTCCAGAAGGACCAACACACAGACGAGGCCCACCGCGGGCAACCTGACAAGCGGCACACCTAGCCTGATACCTGAATCGCACACAACTATCCCAGCTGTGAGGATCGGCAACCGCGCTCCGGCAAACGCACCGAAGAGGAGCCCCCCAACAGGGCGTGCAAAGAAGCCGAAGAAGGTCGCGAAAGGCGCAATCGTGCCGAAGGCAGGATCGATGCTGGGGCAGAACACAATCGGAAACAACAACACGGCCTCGGTTCCGTACGATCCCTGTTCGCCGCACCGGGCGGGTGTTGGGAACTTCGTCGGCTCTTCAAGATCGTTTTGTCGAGCTATTTCACTGCTCACATAGACCATACGTATGGTCCTACCATAGCTCGAGTTTAAGTACAAACGGCTCGCATTCGCTGCGCAAATGTACTGAGCAGTCCTTGACCGACGGTCGCGTAAGCCATATGGTAGGACCACTAATGTGGTCTGACTAACGATGCGACGTAGTTGCAGTTGACGTAAATAAAGGAGTAGCAGTGGCGAAGATGTTCTACGACGATGATGCCGACCTGGCTCTGATTCGGAAGAAAAAGGTCGCGGTCATCGGCTATGGAAGTCAGGGCCACGCCCAAGCGCTTTCGCTACGCGACAGCGGGGTCGACGTCTGCATTGGCCTGTTACCAGAATCGTCCAGCCGCGAGAAGGCCCTGGCGAGGGGATTTCGGGTACTCACTCCGGCAGAGGCGGCCGCCGAGGCCGAGGTGATCGTCATGCTCGTTCCCGATCAGCGCGCCCGTGGTTTGTACGCCGAGACGATAGCCCCTGGTCTCCGCCCTGGTAACGCCCTGGTTTTCGGCCACGGATTCAACGTTCGGTTCGGATATATCACCGTACCCGAGGGCATCGACATGTTCCTGGTCGCCCCGAAGGCACCCGGACACCTACTGCGGCGCGAGTACGAAAGCGGCCGCGGCGTTCCGGTGCTCGTCGCCGTCGAGAGCGACTCGTCGGGCCACGCCTGGCCACTTGCGTTGTCATATGCCAAGGCGATAGGCGGATTGCGAGCCGGCGGCATCAAGACCACTTTCGCTGAGGAGACCGAGACAGACCTGTTTGGCGAGCAGTCGGTGCTGTGCGGCGGCGCATCCCAATTGGTGATGTACGGCTTCGAGACCTTGGTCGAAGCGGGCTATCAACCTGAGGTGGCCTACTTCGAATGCCTGCACGAACTCAAGCTGATCGTCGACCTGATGTACGAAGGTGGTATCGCCAAGCAACGGTGGTCCTGCTCCGACACCGCCGAATTCGGCGACTACGTGTCAGGGCCGCGGGTGATAACGCCAGACGTGAAGGACAACATGAGGGCGGTCCTGGCAGACATTGTGGACGGGACCTTTGCCAAACGGTTCATCGATGACCAAGACCTGGGCGCACCCGAGTTCCATTCTCTGCGGGAACAAGGCTTGAAGCATCAGATTGAGGCGACCGGGCGGGAGCTGCGGTCGCTGATGGGATGGATCCAGCAGCGCGACGCGGACTACCGCGGAACCGCGGCTCGCGGGTAGACATGAACCCGTCGTCTGGTGATTCCTCCGGCGCCCAGCAGGCTGTGGCCGGAAACACTGTCGACAAGTTCGTCATCGCCGCTGAGGCACCATGGACCGGCGAGCTATACCGAACGCGCGCGGGCAAGCCGCGGTTCCGATTCCGCTCCGTTGAGACGTTCTGCTGTGCCTTCCTTACTGCTACAAAATGGGAGCTGGACACATCAGCCGCAACCGCAGCGACGACGACGGCCCCTCGGTCAAGCAGGGCGCCTTATATCCGTGCCCACGCAGATTCACCGACCAAGCAGAAGTTCATCGTCAGCACGACCGCTCCGTGGAATGGCGAGATTTATTGGACACAGCCGGGGCTCGTGCACGTTGCATTCGCCACATTTGAAGAGTTCTTGGTTGCGGTTCTGGCCATCACCCGATGGCCACTGAACTGGGACCGCGAACTCGCTGCGTCGCCGGTCAGCCGCCGGCGGGGCTCAAATCACTGAAGTCCACCGGTCCCGCTCGATCTCCGTTTCTACGCGATGGCCCGACCGTCGCGTGGAATCTGCGTCGGCGTCACGCGTAATTGGCCGGTGGGGCGCCTTCAGTCCGCCCACTCGGGGTCGCTGACGCCAACAGCACGGTAAAAATTGAGGATATGCTCTGCGACCAGGTCGGCCGCAGAATCACCCTCACCCGCGGCAATCGCGTCGATGATCGCCTCATGCTCGTTTGTCAAGGTTTCCATCATGCTGGCTGGATCCTCGAGTCGTTCGAAGGCCGACACCATCGCCTGTCGCAGCGCCTCACGTAGCGCCGCCATGAGTGCGGAGGCTAGACCATTGCCTGAGATCTGCGCGATTTCGACGTGCAACGCAGCGTCCAGATCGTTGTAGCTTGCTGTGGTGTGAGTGCCCCGCATCTGTGTGATGAGCGTACGGAGGTTGGCGATGTCACCGACGGATGCGACGCCAGCGGCCTTCCGGCACGCCAACCGTTCCAGCATGAGCCGAGTTTCCACCAGGTCGTCGGGCGTGAAGGACGCCAGCTGGAGGTGAATACGAAGCACCATGCCCATACCCGCCGTGCTGTCCTTGACAATCACCGAACCGGAGGAGGGACCCGAACCGGTTCCGGCCTCCACCACGCCGATTGCCTCCAAGATGCGCAGCGCCTCGCGGACGGCGCCCCGACTCACCCCGAGTGCCTCGGCCAGCTGTCGTTCCGGCGGCAAGCGGTCGCCTGGTTTCAAGCTTCCGTTGTCGAGGCGGTTTTCGATCTCCGCGACCACCTGCTCATGCGTGCGCATGCGGGAGAGCGGCTTCCACTCAGGTGGCGCTGGCTTCGGCACCTTCACCCTTCTGTCCTTATTCCGCAGGCTCGTATAGGAGATGACTGTACCGACCACATCGTGGTTCATCCGTATGCCGCGCACTACCGCAGCTTGCCGACCTCAGAACACCGGTGTCTCCTGGTAGCTGCCGAAGACATCACGCAGCGCTCCAGTGATCTCTCCCATCGACAAATGGGCGCGCACCGCTTCGATGGTCGCGGGCATCAGGTTTACGGCCTCGTCGCGGGCGGCGGTCAGGAGCGTGTTCATCGCGGCCCTAGCCCGCTCAGGGTCCCTGTCAGCGCGCACCTGCTTTAGGCGGGTGATCTGGCGGGCTTCGGATTCCGGATCGAGCTTGTGGACTTCGATCTTTTGGTCCTCCTGCTCGTCAACGTACTTGTTGACACCGATCACCGGTCGATCACCGCTGGCCTTACGCCTGGCGTAGTCGTAGGCAGTATCGGAAATCTCCTTTTGGAAGAACCCCTGCTCGATGGCGGCAACTACTCCGCCTATGGCTTCGACCTTGTCCATGTAGGCCTGGATGCCGTCCTCGATCTGGTTGGTCAGCGCCTCCACGTAATAGGAGCCGCCCAGCGGGTCGATCACGTTCGGGATGTTGGTCTCGTCGGCGATGATCTGCTGGGTGCGAAGGGCGAGTTTCATCGCCATCTCGCTAGGGATCGTGTAGGCCTCGTCCAATCCGTTCGTGTGAATCGATTGGGCGCCGCCGAGAACCGCCGATAGCGCCTGGATCGCGGTGCGCACGATGTTCACCATCGGTTGCGGCTTAGTCAGTGTCGCCGCCGCAGTCTGGGCGTGAAAGCGCAACCGCATCGAGTTCGGCTTTTTGGCCCCGAAGTGTTCCTTCATCATCTTTGCGTAGTACCTTCGAACTGCTCGGAATTTTGCCACCTCCTCGAACATGTCGGCCTGTGAGACGAAGAAAAACGACAATCGCGAAGCAAAGTCGTCGACATCGATTCCTGCTGCTACGACGTCCTCCACGTAGGCCTTGGTGATGGCCATCGTGAAGGCGACCTCCTGCACTGCGCTACCACCGGCCTCACTGATGTGGTAGCCGCTGATATTGACGGGGTTGTAGCGCGCCAGATGCTGGGAGCCGTAAGCGATGCAATCCCGCACGATGCGCATGCTAGGGCGGACCGGGAAGATCCATTCCTTTTGTGCCACATACTCTTTGAGGATATCGTTCTGAATCGTGCCGGACAGCTTGTTCAGGTCCATGCCCCGGTCTTCGGCGACTGCGATGTACATCGCAAGCAGGATCCACGCCGAGGGGTTGATCGTCATCGAGACTGAGATGTTCTCCAGGTCGATACCGTCGAACAGGGCTGCCATGTCCGGCAGCACGTCGATCGCCACACCCTCGCGGCCGACTTCGCCGAGGCTCATCTCGTCGTCACTGTCCAGGCCCATGAGGGTAGGCATGTCGAAATCCACGGACAGACCGGTCTGGCCCTGCGCGATCAGATACTGGAAGCGCTTGTTCGTCTCCTCGGCCTGACCGAAACCGGCGATCTGGCGCATCGTCCACTTACGCCCGCGGTACATCGTTGGATACGGGCCGCGGGTATAGGGATACTGGCCCGGTAGACCAATCTCGCCCCAATTCTCGGGTAGATCCTGCGGTCCGTATACGCGCTTGACGGGCATCCCCGCACCGCTGAGATAGTTCTCCTGCGACTCGGGAGCGCGCTTGACGAAGTCGGCGAGTTCGTTGTTTTCCCATTCTTCGAGATCGGCCTCGGCGCGGCTGAACAGCGCGTCGGTGACAAGGCGCAGTTCCTCAGGGGTGGCGTGGGTTTCGGTGTACTCGGTCGTCATAGTGGTCTTCTTCCATTGATGCGGGTTGGGTTTACGGCCATGGCGGTCAGCAGCCTGGCTGCGGCTTGTCGGGGTTCTTCGTCACGGGCGATCAGGGCATCGACGGCGACGTCGAAGTCACGATGGCCTGGGCGCAGGCGTTCAGC
>CAZOIX010000127.1:7290-8279 GCA_964579685.1 uncultured Mycobacterium sp. | reverse complement strand
AATCGATGCTGAGCAATCGATTAGCAAAAATTTTCGCAAGCGTTAGCAAAAGTCTTTGCGCGCGTAAAGACGTTCCCATGCCGCTACATAGCAATCGGAAGGCTTGCCAGCAAAGTCACTTCAGCCCCATCAGCCACTTCGCTTTCAGCACCGCCTTCATCCTGGCGACAGGCCGCGACGCCGGTTCCCAACTTCAGGTGGCATCGGGTGCCACAAAAAGGCGGCCCTTCTCGCCGCAGACGACCCGGCGAACAGCTAACCCGCCAGCTAACTCAGCATTGCCTAGAGCTGACCGAGCAACTCCAAATCGGTGACGTACTTGACGATGGTCGGTGCCGTGATGTGCGGAATGTCGTAGTCGGGACCGATCCTGGCTTCCTGCACCGCGGCGCGGAATCTGTCGGTCGGCCCGTGGGCGCCCTGGGTGGGTTCCGGGGCCTGCAAGTTCCGCGCACCACGCAGCAGCACCAGCAGGAGCTGCAGTACGGACTGCTGGCGTTGTTGGTCCGGCAGCGCACGCAGTCCGGCCTCGAACCGCGTCAACCACTCACCGAAGTCGGCGATCCGCTCGATCGGATAGCCGGCATCGATCAACCAGTCGACGTACTCGTCGAGACCGATGCCGTCGTCATGCGGATTCATCACGTGGTAGGTCTCGAACCCGTCGACCCGTATCCCCAACGTCGTGATCGCCTCGGCCACGAAGTCGACCGGCAGCCCGTCGAAGTGCGCGCGTTGGCGATTGCCCTCGGCGTCGAGCTGATAGAACGACTCGGGCGCGACGCCGGTGGCCACCAGGCTCAGCACCATTCGCGCCGCATTGTCGGACACATTGAGCTGACCGGCATATCTGGTGTCGGCCATGATCATGTCGCAGCGGAACACCGCGACCGGTAGCCCGCATAGATCGTGGGCCTCACGCAGCAGCACTTCACCGGCCCACTTGCTGTTGCCGTAACCGTTGGCATAACTGCCGTCAATGGCTCGGG
>CAZOIX010000127.1:0-7280 GCA_964579685.1 uncultured Mycobacterium sp. | reverse complement strand
CTGTGAACGCCGAGGGCTCGATCTGCTTGCTGACATCGGCCTTCGACACGAAGGTGTAGGACTTCAACTTCGTGGTGAGAGCGAATCGGATCAGCTCGGCGGTGCCCACCACGTTGGGGCCGAAAAGTTCGTCGTAGGGCAGGACGCCGTTGACGAAGGCGGCCGAATCGACGATCAGATCGACCGTATCGGCGAGGCACAGCCACGTCTCGGGATCCAGTCCCAGATCAGCCTTGCTCTTGTCACCGGCCACGACCTCCAGATGCTCGGCAGCCAGTTCCCGGAAATGCCGAAGCAGGTGCGGGTCGCCGGTGTTGAACGTCTTCTCGAGACGCCGGCGCGCATCCGCGTCGTCCTTACCACGCACCAGGCAGATCAGCGTGCCGCCGTGCGAGCCCATCCGTTCCAGCCATTCGAGAACGAGGTAGCGCCCGAGGAAGCCGGTCGCCCCGGTGAGCAGAACAGTTTGTACTTCCGTGCTGGGACGGGGCAGCGTCGGAGCGGCGGCCAGAATCGTGTCGTCGATGAACTTGTCCAACGTCAGGTCGGCCGCGTGGACCTCGGCGGCGTCGCTGCCGTGCACCGCCGCAAAGCTGGGTCCGTGGCCTACTGAATCCCCCGAGCCGGCGTCGCCGTCCAGGCGACGGCTCAAGCTGCTGACCGTCGGCGCCTCGAACAACGTGTAGACCGCCAGTTGAGCGTCAAGGCCGGTGTTGACCGCGGCGATCACCCGCATCGCCGAGATCGAGTCCCCGCCGAGGTCGAAGAAGGAGTCGTCGACGCCGACCCGCTCCACACCGAGGACTTGGGCGTAAACGCCGACCAGGAACTCCTCCAACGGGGTGGTGGGGGCACGGTAATGACTGCCGTTGCCACGGTATTCCGGCACGGGCAAGGCCTGGAGGTCCAGCTTGCCGTTGGACGTCAGCGGCAGCGTCTCCAAGACCACGATCGCCGCGGGCACCATGTATGGCGGCAGCCGATCCGCCAGCTGCAGCCGAACTTCGGCCGAATCTGCGGTCCCGGTGACGTACCCCACCAGGCGCTTGTCGCCGGGGCGGTCCTCGCGGGCGATCACCACCGCGTGCTCCACATTGTCGAGGTCGACGAGGGCGGCCTGGATCTCACCGAGCTCGATGCGGTACCCACGGATCTTCACCTGCTCATCGGCGCGGCCCAGGTAATGCAGCTGGCCGTCGTCGCCCCAACACACCAAATCGCCGGTGCGATACATCCGCGCGCCCGGCTCCCCGAACGGGCACGCCACGAACCGCGACGCCGACAAGTCGGATCGGCCCAGGTAGCCGCACGACACGCCCGCGCCGGCCACATACAACTCACCGACGACGCCCGGCGGGACAGGCTGCATCCATGTGTTCAACACGAAGAGCGCCGCCCCCGACACCGGCGAACCGATCGGCACCGCCCCCGAACCCGCTGATAGTGGCGCACTGATCGCCACACACATCGTCGTCTCGGTCGGGCCGTAGGCGTTGATCATCACCCGCCCCGGCGCCCACCGATCCACCACCTCGGGCGGGCAGGCCTCACCCACCACCGCCAGCGCCATCGATTCCAGCCCCTCGACAGGCAGCATCGCCACCGCCGACGGGGTCCGGGTCAAGACGTCGACCCCTTCGGAGACCAGCACGTCGTGGAAGTTCTCCGGTGAGCTCGCGACCGCATCGGGCACCACCACCAGCCGGCCGCCACGCAGCAATGCGCCGCAGATCTCCCATGCCGAGGCGTCAAATGCCAGGGAATGACACAGCGGCCACACCCCTGGGCGCGGCAGACCGGCATCCAACGACGTCATCAGCCGGGTGACGCTGTCGTGGGTGACCGCCACTCCCTTGGGAACCCCGGTGGTCCCGGAGGTGTAGATGATGTACGCGAGGTCATCGGGAGCCGGAGCGCGCAGCGCAGCGCTGGGCTCAGAAGCTATCTCGGGATCATCGACATCGACGACCACCACCCCCAATTCGTCTACCCGCGAACGCAACCCGGTGGTGGTGAGTACCGCAACCGGCGCGGCATCGGCAAGGATGAACTCCAACCGCGACGCCGGGACCGCCGAGTCGATCGGCAGGTACGCCGCCCCTGTCTTGAGCACCGCGAGTATCGCGATGACGGCCTGAGCGGATCGCTCCGACACCAGCGCCACACACTCGCCGGCACCAACACCCTTGGCTACCAACAGGTTCGCCAACCTGTTGGTGGCGTCGTCGAGTTCGCCGTAGGTCATCGACCGGCCCTCGAATGTCAGGGCCAACGCATCGGGGGCGCGCTCTACCTGCTCGGCGAACAGCGCCGGAATCGATGTCCGTGCCGGAGCCGACCGGGTCAACACCGCACGGCATCCCCAGTCGTCCAGCTGTTGGTGCTCACCGGAATCGAGCAGGTCGATGGCCGACACCCGCGCATCCGGATCGACGGTCATGGCCACCAACAAGCGATTGAGCCGCTGGATGAGCGCGTCGATGTCGGCCGCGTCGTACACGTCGGTATCGAATTCGACGCGCAGACCGAGTTCATGGCCAGGGATGGCGACCACCGACAGCGGGTAGTGGTTGTACTCGCGGTTGCTGAACTCGGTGATGGCCAGTTCATGCACGCCCAACAAGGCGGCGGCGTCGATCGGATAGTTCTCGTACACGAAGACGGTGTCGAACAGTTGATCGTGACCGGCGACGTGATGAATCTCGTTGAGCGCCAGGTGTTCGTGCTCCATGGTGTCGTTGTGCTGGCGCTGCAGCTGATCCAGCAGGCCCGCAACGGTGGTAGCTGCGGTCATGCGGGCCCGCACCGGCACCGTGTTGATCATCAGACCCACCATCGAGTCCGCCCCGACCATCTCGGCCGGGCGCCCCGACACCGCGGTGCCGAAGGCCACATCGTTCTGACCGGTCAGCCACGCGAGCAGCTGCGCCCACGCCGCCTGCAGCACGGTACTCACGGTGGTGTGGCATGAGCGTGCCAACTCGCCAAGGGCCAGCGTGGTCTCGGCGGACACCCGGAACGACGCGTCGCTTCGGCGCCCCACGTGGGCTGGCGGACCCACCAGGGTGGGGGTGTCGAAACCCTCGAACACTCTGCCCCACACCGCTTTCGCGGCGTCGCGGTCCTGACCCGCCAGCCAGGTGACAAAACGTCGGTACGGCACCGGCGGGGCCAGGCGTTCTCCGAAATAGCTGGCGAAAATCTCTTGCAGCAGGATGGGCTTTGACCAACCGTCGAGCACGATGTGGTGGTTCGTCAGCACAAACCGGTGCTGATTGGCTGCCGTGCGGATGAGCGCCGCCCGGAATGCCGACCGGTTGGCCAGGTCGCAGACCGCGGCACGCTCGGCGGCGCACAGCTGCTGGACCTCCGTATCGGACTTGCGGTCATCCCAGCGCAGATCGAGATAGCGCCACGCCATCACCGGGTCGGCGGGAATGATCTGCACCGGCTCACCGAACTGATCGGAGACACGAATCACCAGATTCGGGTGGCGGCGAACCACGGCTTCTACCGCTTCACGCAATCGATGCGAGTCGAGCGGGCCGGTGATGGTGATATCCAACTGCACCGCGTACACATCGTCGCCGGGCCCATGGGCGAAGCGCGCGTGGAACAGCAGCCCCTGCTGCAACGGCGTCAGCGGCAACACGTCGGAGAGCTGATGCTGCTGCGCCAGCTCGTCGACCTGCTGCTGGGTCAGGCGCGCCGGAGCGAGGTCTGACGGCGTGAGCCCACCGCCACCGTCGCGCACATGCGCACAGATGCCGGCCAGCGCCTCGAACCACAACCGGCTGAGCCGACCGACCTCTTCCTCGTCCAGCGCCGAGGGCGCCCACGTCCAGCTGGCCTGCAGCTGCGGGCCGGCGTCGGTATCCAGCGTGCCCGCGTTGAGTTCGACGGTGTGCATCAGCGGCATCGGCACGGCCGAGGCCACCGCGGCGACCGACAGGCCGTCCTCGTTGATGCGCCAGAAGTCGTCGGCGAGGTCGCCCATGCCGGCGCCCAGGCGGCCCAGGTAGTTGAAGCCGATCACCGGATCGGTGCCGCCGAGATCCACCTCGGGGTTCAGGTAGCGCAGCAGGCCGTAGGTCAGACCGTCGGGCAACGCGCGCAGCTGCTCCTTGGCGGCCTTGACCACCGGCCCCAACGGGGCCTCCCCGGCCGCCACCTGCGCCCACGACAGTCCACCGACGGTCAGCGACACCGGATACTTGGTGGTGAACCAGCCCACCGTGCGCGACAGGTCGACGTTGGCGGCCAGCTCCTCCTGGCGGCCGTGACCCTCCACATCGACGACGATCGACGCGTCGCCGGTCCGCAGGAACTCCGCAACCGCCAACCCGAACGCGATCAGCAGAATGTCTTGCACCCCAGCATGAAACGCTGCGGGTACCTCACCCAGCAGCGGTCGCGTCGCCTCGACATCCAGCGCCACAGACAGCTGCCCGGCGCTGACGTAGGTATCCACCGCCGGCTCCACGGCGGGCAGCGCCGAAGGTGATTCGGCCACCTGCCGCCAGGCGTCGGCCAGCTCGACGACCTCTGGGCGGCGGGCGTGTTCGTTCAGATGCGAGGCCCACCGCTGGAACGAGGTTCCCCCGGCCGGCAACTCCACCGGCTGCCCGCCGTGATGCTGGACCCATGCAATATTGAGGTCTTCCAACAGGATTCGCCACGACACCCCGTCGACGGCGAGGTGGTGAACCATCAACGCCAACTGCCCCGTGCCGGGCACCCACAGTGCGGTGAGCATGGCCCCTGCGCCAGGATTCAACCGCGACCGGGCGTCTGCGAGTGCGTCTTCCGACAAGGCGTCGACGACGTGGACGCACCCAGTGGCGTCCAACGACCCGACCTCGGGCACTGCCATGGACCAGCCGCCGGTGCCGTCGTCATCGACGCACAGCCGCAGGGTGGCGTGCCGATCCAGCAGCGCCTGCAGCACCACCACCACGTCGTCCTTGGTGGCGTCGGCCGGGGCCTGCAAGACCACCGTTTGGTTGAACTGCTCGACCGGACCGTCAACACCCTGCAGCCAACGCATGATCGGGGTGACCACGACGGGCCCTACACCCTCATCGACCGCATCGGCCTCACCGCCGACGATGGTCACCACCCGGGCCAGCCGGGCCACGGTCTGCTCGACGAAGATGTCGCGCGGCCGGCACAGCAGCCCGGCCGCCCGGGCACGGGCCACCACCTGCATCGACAGGATGCTGTCGCCGCCCAGATCGAAGAACGAGTCATCGACGCCGACCCGCTCGACGCCCAGCACCTGCGCGTAGATACCTGCCAGGATCTCCTCCACCGGGGTGGCAGGCCCACGGTAGTCACTGGTGCCGCGGTACTCCGGTGCCGGTAGGGCGCGCTTGTCCAGTTTGCCGTTCACCGTCAGCGGCAGCGCCTTCATGACCACCACCGCAGCGGGGACCATGTAGGCCGGTAGCCGATCCGCGAGCGCGCTGCGGGTCTCGGCCGGATTCGCGGTTCCGGTGATGTATCCGACCAGCCGCTTGTCGCCGGGACGGTCCTCGCGGGCGATCACCGCCGCTTGATCCACTCCGTCCAGCCGGGCCAGGGCGGCCTGCACCTCACCGAGTTCGATCCGGTAACCACGGATCTTGACCTGTTCGTCGGCACGGCCGAGATAGAGCAGTTGCCCGTCCTCGTCCCATCGCACCAGATCGCCGGTGCGATACATCCGGCCACCGGGGGCCCCGAACGGGCACGCCACAAACCGTGACGACGTCAAGCCGGCCCGGCGCATATAGCCTGCCGCGACGCCGTGGCCGGCCACGTACAGCTCGCCGATCACGCCTTCCGGCGCCGGCCGCAACCACTTGTCGAGCACCACCAGCGCCGCCCCGGGGACCGGCGAACCGATCGGCACGACATCGGCTCCCGGTGTCAGCGCGGTACTCATCGCCGCATAGATCGTCGCCTCGGTCGGGCCGTAGGCGTTGATCATCACCCGCTCAGCGGTCGCCCACCGATCCACCAGCTCGGTCGGACAGGCCTCGCCTGCGACCACCAGCGTCGTGTTCTCCAGGCCGTCCGGCGTGAGCATCCCTGCCGCCGAAGGGGTTTGGCACAACACACTGACCTTCTCGGTGATCAACAGGGCGTGGAGATCCTCGGGCGAGGTCGCCGAGTCAGGCACCACCACCAGTCGCCCGCCGTGTAGCAGCGCACCCCAGATCTCCCACACCGACACGTCGAAAACCAGGGAGTGCCACTGTGACCACACCTGTCCCGGCCCGGTGGGCAGGTCGGCATGCAGGGTCTCCAGAAGCTGGGTGACGTTGCGATGGGTGACCGCTACCCCTTTCGGGATACCGGTGGTGCCCGAGGTGTACGTCATGTACGCCAGGTCGTCAGGCGCCGGCGTCGGTAGTTCTGTTTCGGCTTGGTTAGCCAGCGCGGGGTCGTCGACGTCGATGACCAACAGGTCGGCACCGTCCAAGCGCGGACGCAGGCCCGCCGTGGTGACCGCGGCGACGGGCGCGGCATCCTCGATCATGAATTCGATGCGGACATCGGGGTGCGCTGGGTCGATCGGCAGATATGCCGCGCCGGTCTTGAGCACCGCCACGATCGCCGTGATCGCTTCCGCGGACCGGGGAAAAAGCAACGCCACGAACCTGCCCGGACCCGCGCCGCGATCGGCCAGCAGGTGCGCCCACCGGTTGGCGGACTCGTCCAACTCGCGGTAGGTCCACGACCGTTCGCCGCCCACCAGCGCCACCGCATCCGGGGCACGGTCCACCTGCGCGGCGAACAACTCCGGAATCGACACCAGCGTGCGCGCCGACTCGGTCAGCACTCCCCTATTGCCCCACTGCGCCAGTTGGTCGTGCTCGTCGGCATCGAGCACGTCGATCGACAGCAACCGTCGCCCCGCGTCAGTCGTCATGAATTTTCCCCCATATCGGCGGTCATGGCGACCAGCACCCCTGCTGCCACCGATCCGCCGTCAAAACTGTGAATTTCGCACCAGGCTGCTGTGAGCCCGCGGCACCTCGACACCCTCCTTCACCCCCGACAACCTGCGACGACACCCACGATGGCACCGACGGCGCGTGAGCTACGACAATGGCCGAATATCGACGCATCCGCAAATTTTTGCTCAGGTTTCCGGCTCGGCGGACGGCCGTCGGTTCCAGTCGAACCGGCGCAGATGGCGTACACGGATTACGCTCTCCCGCGTCGCGGGGCAATCGGTGAAGACAGGCCATACGCTGTGCTGCTCCTCGTGGTTGACCAAGACAGAAGAACTG